>JBNMNI010000022.1:0-10125 GCA_051275375.1 Maricaulis sp.
GCAGGCTGCTCTTTGGCGAGACGGCGAACGCTCATCGGTCGATCTCCCCGAAGACCACGTCGAGCGATCCGATGATCGCCGAGACATCGGCCAGCATGTGGCCCCTATTCATGAAATCCATCGCCGCGAGATGGGCAAAGCCGGGCGCGCGGATCTTGACGCGATAGGGCTTGTTGGAGCCATCGGAGACGAGATAGACGCCGAACTCGCCCTTGGGCGCTTCAACGGCAACATAGACTTCGCCGGCCTCGACCTTGACGCCCTCGGTATAGAGCTTGAAGTGCTGGATCAGCGCTTCCATCGAGCGTTTCATCTCGGCCCGGCGCGGCGGCGAGAACTTCGAGTCGGTGGCCAGGACTTCGCCCTGGTTTTCCGGCTTGGCCAGCCAGTCGCAGCACTGGATCATGATCTTCACGCTCTCGCGCATTTCTTCCATGCGGCACAGATAGCGATCATAGCAATCGCCATTCTTGCCGACCGGCACGAGGAAATCGAGCTCGTCATAGACCGAATAGGGCTGCGCGCGGCGCAGATCCCAGGCCAGGCCGGAACCGCGCACCATCACGCCGGAAAAGCCCCAGGCGAGCACATCTTCCTTGGTGACAACGCCGATATCGACATTGCGCTGTTTGAAAATGCGGTTCTCGGTCAGAAGCGTGTCGATATCGTCGAGCTTGGCCGGGAATTGATCGCACCAGGCGCGGATATCAGCGACAAGCTCGGGCGGCAGATCCTGATGCACGCCGCCGGGACGGAAATAATGCGCATGCATGCGGCTGCCCGAAGCGCGCTCATAGAAAATCATGAGTTTTTCGCGCTCTTCAAAACCCCAGAGCGGCGGGGTGAGCGCGCCGACATCCATTGCCTGGGTGGTGACATTGAGCAAATGGTTGAGGATACGGCCGATCTCGCAATACAGAACGCGGACATATTCGCCGCGCCGGGGCACGGAGATATCGGCCAGCTTTTCCGCCGCCATGCAGAAGGCGTGTTCCTGGTTCATCGGCGCGACATAGTCGAGCCGGTCGAAATAGCCGATGCCCTGGAGATAGGTCTTGTGTTCCAGCAGTTTCTCGGTGCCGCGATGCAGAAGGCCGATATGCGGATCGACCCGCACGACAACCTCGCCATCGAGCTCGAGCACCAGGCGCAGCACACCGTGCGCGGCCGGGTGTTGCGGTCCGAAATTGATCGTGAAATTGCGTGGGGCGTCTTGGGTCAGATCGTCGGCCATGGGCTAGCCCCCCGCCTTCTCGTCGCCGGGAAGGATGTATTTGGCACCCTCCCACGGGCTCATGAAATCGAAATCGCGATAGGCCTGGACCAGTTCGACCGGCTCGTAGACGACGCGTTTCTGCTCGTCATCCCAGCGCACTTCGACATAGCCCGACAGCGGGAAATCCTTGCGCAATGGATGCCCCTCGAAACCGTAATCGGTGAGGATGCGGCGCAGGTCGGGATGGTTGGAGAAGCTGATGCCATACATGTCGAAGGCTTCGCGCTCGAACCAGTCGGCGACGGGATAGAGCTCGTGGATACTGTCGACGGGCGTGTCCTCATCGGTGGACAGCTTGACGCGGACGCGCTGGTTCTGCTGCATGGAGAGCAGGTGATAGACGACATCGAAGCGCTCGCGGCGCTGCGGGAAGTCCACGCCGCACAGATCGATCAGCGTCGTGAAACGGCAGGCCGGATCGTCGCGCAAAAAGCGCAGCACGCTTTCAATGCGGTCGCGATGGATATGGATGGTCAGATCGCCGAAATTGATATCCCAGCTCTTGACCGCCGAATCCTGGGCTGCCGCGATATGTTCGCCGAGTGTGGTGAGGGCTTCGCTCATCTCATCCTCTCCTAGCGCTCGATCGAGCCTTCGCGGCGGATCTTCTTCTGCAATTGCAGAATTCCGTACACGAGGGCTTCAGCGGTGGGCGGGCAGCCGGGCACGTAGATATCAACCGGCACAATGCGGTCACAGCCACGCACGACGGCGTAGGAATAGTGATAATATCCGCCGCCATTGGCGCAACTGCCCATCGAGATGACATAGCGCGGCTCGGGCATCTGGTCGTAGACCTTGCGCAAGGCCGGGGCCATTTTATTGGTCAAGGTGCCGGCAACGATCATCACATCGGACTGGCGCGGGCTTGCACGCGGTGCGAAGCCGAAACGCTCGACATCATAGCGCGGCATGGAAGCCTGCATCATTTCGACGGCACAACAGGCCAGACCGAAAGTCATCCACATCAAGGATCCGGTGCGCGCCCAGGTGATGAGATCGTCAGCGGCGGCGACGACAAAGCCCTTGTCGGCGAGCGTATCGGAGACGCCGTCGAAGAAGGGGTCGTGGGCCTTCGGATCATATCCGGGAACCGTGGCGCGGCCGGCCTGGCCGGCATGGGGGGTGAGATCAGAGGTCATGGCTTCATTCCCAATCCAGCGCGCCTTTTTTCAGCTCATAGATGAAGCCGACGGTGAGCACGGTGAGAAAGACCATCATCGACCAGAATTCGAACGGCCCCAGACTGTCACGCAGCGTCACCGCCCACGGGAAGAGGAAGGCCACTTCGAGGTCGAAAATGATGAACAGGATGGCGACGAGATAGAAGCGGATGTCGAACTTCATGCGCGCATCATCGAAGGCTTCAAAGCCGCACTCGTAAGTGGAGACTTTTTCCGGATCCGGATTCGAAGGCGCGATCACGAAGGCCGCGGCCATGAAGCCGACGCCCAGCGCTGCCGCTATGCCGAAGAAGATCAAGATAGGCAGGTAGTCGAGAAGCAACGTGTCCATTGCCGGGCCTCGCCATTTTGCGTCCAGTACCGGACCTGCATCTGTCGAGGTGCCCGTCATGAAACGCCAAAAAGGCGAATCAAAACACCGCAAGAGACCCCTGCCCGATTTGGCGCGGAAGCTAGATCGCACCGGCCTCAGGGGCAAGGGCTAAAGGCGGCATAATTTCAGTGATTGCGGCGCGATGGTGCGGATCGGCACCGCACTTGCGAACAGATCGCAAGTTACTGTCCGAATTGCCCTATTTTCCCCACGTGCAGTCGGTGAAAACGCCCCGGACAATCAGGGCCTGAAGGTGCGCAAAATGCCGCAACAGAGCTGAGCTGGCAGGGTGAACAAATCCATCGCCGCAGGGGCATGGTCCGCTCAAGACTGGCGGGTCCGGGTCTGAAAGATTGAATGCCGCACTGAAACCGGGCGGCTTCAGCCGGCCCGGCACATCCGGGCCTGGATGAAATCCGGTCAGCCGTTCAGGGCTATGGGACCGTCCCGCGCTTGCGGACCGGCCGCCGGTTCGGCCAGGCGTCGCGCTGAATCGGCAAACCCGTCATCGGGGATAATAATCTCGAAGCGTGCGCCTTTGCCTGCTTCGCCCGAAGCGGCAATCGTCCAGCCGTGATTGGCAACGAATTCGGCACACGACGCCAGGCCGATACCGCTGCCGGGTATGTCGGAATGCGCCCGGAAGAAGGGTTCGAACAGGCGGTCCGCAAACTGGGCCTCAAAGCCAAGCCCGTTATCCTCGAACACCAGGCGTGAGCCCGCCTTGGTGGTCTGGCTCGATACGGTGACGCGCAGCGGCCGTACCGGATCGCGATACTTGATCGCATTGTCCAGCAAATTCTGGACAATGCTGGCGATCTGCGGCGGATCACCCATCACCTTGGGCAAATCGCCCAGCGCAAGCCAGCCAGGGTCGCAGCCAGACGTGTCCAGCAATGTTTCCATACCTTGAACCAGGGCGGCGAGATCAACCATCTCAAACTCGGCGCTGCCCCGGCCACTTGCCGAATAAGCCAGCAAATCCTCGACAAGCGCGCTCAATGACGCCGCCGAACTTGCCGCAATCTCGAGCAGACGCGGATTTTCGGTCCCGGCCTCGCGGGCCATGTTGTTCATCTTCAAGCACTGCTCAATGCGCCGCAGCGGGCCGTTAATGTCATGGGCTGCCCGGTAGGCGAAAGACTTGAGTTTGTCGTTGGCCTCGACAAGCTGGTTCCTGAGAACAATCTCGGCGGCCGCACGGGCCTGGGCGCTGGCGATTTCCTCGCGCAGCTGGCGGAAAGCCGTCCGGTTCTGGCTCGAGACGGAGATCAGCAGCCAGAACAGCGGTTCCGGACCGGACCGGCGCAGGCGTCGCAGCAGGATATCGCATTCAGGACCGTCCGCACCGAACGCAATCCGGCTGCGCAAGGGCACCCAGGACCCAATGCTTGATGCGTGTTCCAGCTTGTCGGTCAGCAGGTCGACGGGAATCCACGAGGAAATCGGGGATCCGATCCCGCCTTCCTTGTCGGACGCCCGCATCAATCTGGCGGCGGCGGCATTGGCCGCCCGGACCTTCAGATCCTCACCGACAATGACCGAGGGAAGCCTGTGTTCCTCAAAGAGTTCTGCCAGCATCGATCTCAATCCCGCCCGAAATACTCGCGGGCCCGGTGAGACGATGCCTGTTCGACCGGCCGCAATGACACCACCACCCGGCAACCCTTGTCGCCGGCCGCAATGGATTGCTCGATCTCCACCCTGGCATAGCCGTTATTATCCGCCGCGATGCGCCCGAAGACATTGGATGTCATCATGCAAAGCGAGCGGTGCCCGATGACATCCTGGCCGAAGGGGCAGCGCGTATTGACCAGGACAAGCTCTTCCTCGTCCACCGACTCGACCGAGAAACCGCCATCAATACGGCGTTTGAGGTCCACCAGTGCGGCACTGGTCTGTTCGATGTCGAGCCGTTCAGTCTGGGTCAGCTCGCGGTATTCCGCATTCATCATGTCGCCAATGCGATTGCCGACCACGCTGATGAAGACTTCCGCCTCGTCGAGGCCAACAACTTCTTCCAGCGTCGCGGCAAGCTCACGAATCAGTTCCCGCAGAAACTGGTCCCGGTCCCGGCTGATCGGGAGCGATTTGAAGCGATCATTCAAGTCATCCATAAACAAACCTCAGTGCTGGTGCAGGGGGGCAGGCTGTTCAGCAATACACACGCTAACGCGAAACAGGCCTCGTCCTGTTTCCAGCGCTATGGAAGAATACACAAAGCCGGGAGCAATGGAAGGGTCGCCCCGTGCAACAACATGCAGCTCATCAAACCTGCAGACCGGCCGACCCGGCAGGGCCGCAAGCCAGGCAGCCGAGTTCGCCGTTCGCTTCAGCCCGGTTGACTGCCTGCGACCCCGGCAATCCAGGCTGCCACCCGTTCGGGGGCTTCCATCGGCGCCAGATGGCTGACGCCATCGAGCTGCTCGATCGAGACCCCGCGCCGGAGCAGGGCCGAGCTATTGACGACCGTCGATCCCCGGGCCGCCTTCAGCACATGCGTCCGGTCACCCGAGCGGCGCGCGGCGCGCAGAAAATCATGGGCCTGGGCCTCGTAATTGGCGGCCTCCCATTGGGGGTCGCAGGCCAGGTGGACGCCGGTTCCATCCTCGGCCAGACCGTCGGCGAGATAATCCTCCAGCACACCCGGTGCCCAGCTGGCAAACGCCTTGTGGCGGCGATAGCGTTCCGTTGCAGCGGCGCGGTCAGGCCAGCCATTGGCGCGGCGGCGGGCCTGCTTGGCTAGGCCGAATCTGCCCTTGAGCAGATGATGCCAGGGCCAGCGCGCCATCAGATTGAAGCTCAGCGGCAGGATTACCGGCTCGACCAGGGCCAGGACCGGGCTGCCTGGCATATTCGCCGCCGCCAGCAGCGTGCTGACCGCGCCCATGGAATGGCCCGAGAGGATGGCGGGCGCTTGCGGCAATTGGGCGTAGAGCGCCCGCAGATCAGCGGCGTAAATATCCCAGCTGCGATGGGTTTGCGGCTCGGCGGGAAGGCGCGTGCGCCCATGGCCGCGCAAATCCGGCGCGATAATCTCGAAATGATCGGCCAGAGGCGTCAGCATCCGGTCATAGGCCCGGGCGCAAAACCCGTTGGCATGGGCGAAGACGAGCAGCGGCGCGCCGGGATTGGGCCAGATGCGGGCCGAGAGCACGCCGTCACTCAGCGCGTAGTCGCGATAGGCTGGCAGGGTCATAAGCGGCGTCCCGTCAATGGCCCGGATCGGGGCGCGCCGAGTTCAAGCATTGCCGGCCCGGGCGATCAATCCCGGGCGCTGCATGCCAGCCATGCGGCCGCGCTCACTCGACGGCGGCACAGCCAAGCGTCACGCGCATGCGCTCACCGGCCTCGACATCGCGCATC
This sequence comes from Maricaulis sp., assembly GCA_051275375.1. Lineage (GTDB taxonomy): Bacteria > Pseudomonadota > Alphaproteobacteria > Caulobacterales > Maricaulaceae > Maricaulis. The sequence goes on from JBNMNI010000022.1 coordinate 6,200, forward strand.
ACTGCGCCATCGGCGATGGCACAGCGATCGGAGGCGGTGATATTCTCATTGGCGAGGATCTCGGCGGGCAGGCTATCCCAGTCATCGCTGCCGATCAGGATCTCCGGGCCGCCACCGTCCGGCGTGTCGAACCGCATCAGGCGGCCGCCCGCCTGCCAGACCGGCCAGTCGAGCCGGTCCTCATTGCCCGTATTCGGATCGCCGGCATGGGCGAAAGCCCCCCAATAAACGCCCATCGCCTCGGCGACAACCTGGCGCCCCTCGGCATTGGCCTCGGTGAAAAGCACCTTGCCGATATCGCCGTAGAGAATGGAGAAATCATTGAACACGAAGGGCAATTCCATCGTGTGAGCGGCGCCGAGCAGGGCCGCTGTGTCGGTGAAGAGCAAACTGCCGCCCTCGTCCCAGTCAAAGCGATAGGCCCAGACCCGGTCATGGCCGGAGGCCGCGAGGCGATTGGCGGCGTCATCGACCCCGTCAAGCCGCCACAGCCGCGCCCCGATATCGCCATTGGCCTCGTAGCGCGCCGGATCGCGGCGATTGCGGATGACGCCAAAGGTCGTCTTGGTGAATTCCGGATTGAAGGCGAGATAGAGCCGGCTCTCATCGCGATTGCTGCCGGTGATCAGCGGCACGAAATCCCGCTCGGGGTCCATGAAGGCGGCGCGCATCCCGCCGGGCATCAGGGTGACGCCGTCCTCGATCACGCGCGGCATGTCAAAATCGCCATAGGCGGCGAAGACCGCGTCCAGCCCGGCTGCACGCAGGGCGCTGGCCGGAGCATTGGCGCCGGCGAAACGCGCGGCGGCGTCGAGGCCGGCAATCTCGTTCAGGGCGCTGACGGGCAAGGGCTGCGTGCCTTCGGCGCGCGCCAGCGAGACGCTGCGCATGGTGCCGCTTTCAGAAATGGCGCGCTGGAACAGGCCGTCCGCCAGGGGCGAGGCCATCAGCGCCAGCACATTCTGGGCCCCGGCGCTCTCGCCGAAAATCGTCACGCGCCCCGCATCGCCGCCAAAGGCCGCAATATTGTCGCGCACCCAGGCCAGCGCCGCGATCTGGTCGAGCAGGGCGAAATTCGCGGCGGCGTCTTCGGGACGCTGCGCATCGGCGCGCAAGGCGGGATGGGCAAACCAGCCCAGCGGGCCAAGCCGGTATTGGGTCACGACCACGATCACATCCTGGTCGAGCGCCAGTTGCGAGGCGTCATACTGGGCCGCATAGCCCCAGGTATTGGCACCGCCATGAATGAAGAACATCACCGGCAGATCGCGTCCGCTTGCGCCGGGTGGCGCATAGATATCGAGATAGAGACAATCCTCGCCGCCGATCAGCTGGCCCGGCTCCAGATCGGTATCATAGCCATTGGAAATCTGGGGACAGCGGCCCGAAGAGCTCAGCGCCTCGAGCACACCGTCATGAGACAGGGCCGGACGCGGTGCACGCCAGCGCAAATCGCCAACCGGCGGGGCTGCAAAGGCCAGGCCGCGCCAGGCCTCGGCGCCGCGCGCGCTCACAAACCCGACCACCTCGCCCTGCTCGAGCAGGCGCTGGGTTGAGGGCTCCGGCGAAGGCGGCGGAGCCGTTCGGACCGTTTGGCCACAGGCGGCAAGCGAAAGCCCCAGCAAAACTGACATAATGACGCGCATATCGAACCCCGAGCCTCTACTTCCCCGGAATGGTGCGTTCAATTGCAGCCAAGGGCAAGACGCTAACACGCAAACGAGTCCTTGACCGCGGGCTCCGCCTGCACAACCAAGAAGCTGGCGGCATCGCTGGCACACGAAACGGAGCAGGCGGATGGTCATGAGCACGGGTTTCAGGCGCGGTGTCCGGCTGTTTGTCGGTGCGGGCCTCCTGCTAGTGGCTGCCGCTGCCGGCGCGCAAACGCCCAATTACGCTGACGGGCTGATGACGCAGCCGCCCGCGGTGACCGAACCTGATCGCTGGACCCGCTGCAATCCCGCTCCGGCGCCGTGCAATCATCCGCGCATTGCGCTCGTCCTGTCGGGCGGCGGCGCGCTGGGGATTGCCCATATCGGCGCGATCCGCACGCTCGAGCGCGCCGGTGTCCAGCCCGACCTGATCGTCGGCACCTCGATGGGCGCTGTGGTTGGCGGGCTTTATGCGACGGGCTATTCCGCCGACCAGCTGCAAGCAGCCGTGCTCGGGCTCGACTGGCAGCATATTTTCAGCGGCGACACGCCGCGCCGCTCGCTCTCCTACCGGCGCCGGCGCGAGGAAGAGAATTTCCCCGCCGAGCTGAGCTTCAGCATTGATCGCGAAGGCCTGCGCCTGCCGCGCGCCTTCATCAATGACCAGAATCTCAATCTGGCCCTGCGCAATCTCGTGCTCAATCCGGGCCGCGGCTCCTTCGACGACATGCCGATCCCCTTCCGGGCCATCGCGACCGACATCGTTACCGGCGAGCCGGTCAGCCTGAGCGAAGGTGATCTGGCGATGGCGATGCGCGCCTCGATGGCTGTGCCCGGCGTGCTGCCGCCGGGGGAGATTGATGGCCGGCTGCTGGTCGATGGCGGGTTGAGCAAGAATATTCCGGTCGATATCGCCCAGGCGATGGGGGCTGATATCATCATCGTCATCGCCATGCAGGGCCGGCTGATGACGGCGGAGGAATTGCGCACCGGCGTTGATCTTATGGCCCAGTCGATGACGCTGCTGGTGCGCTCGAACGAGACGGCGCAGCTGGCTTTGCTGGGGCCGCAGGACATACTGATCCAGGTCGACCAGGGCGATCTGACGACGGGGGATTTCTCGCGTGGAACCGAGCTGATCGCGCTGGGTATGATCGCCGCCGATGCGGCCTTCGAGCGCTTGCAGGAGCTGGCGACCAATCACACCCATCTCGTCTCGCCACCCCTGCCCGAGATCGGGGAAATCATTGTCGAGAACACGTCGAGACTGAGCGATTCCGTCCTGCTGGCGCATATCCACCAGAATGTCGGCGAAGCCCTTGATGTCGAAGGCCTGGCCGATGATCTCGCCGAGATATACGGGCTGGGCGCCTTCGAACGCGTCGCCTATGAATTGCGGCAGAACGGCACGAATACCGCCCTGGTGATCGATGCGCTCGCACGGCCCGATGACGTCGCCAATATCCGCGCCGGATTGACACTGGAGAATGATTTCGACGGTAATGGCGCATATCTGATCTCACTGGAATACCGCTCGCCGCCGATTGACCGTTTCGGCTCGGAGGTTCGCATCGATGCGGTGTTCGGCGATCGTTTCGGCCTCTCGGCCGAAATGTTCAAACTCTTCGATACCTCGCAGCATGTTTTCGTCTCGCCGCGCGCCAATTTCGTCATCCGCAATGTGCCCCGCTATCGCGAGGACGGGTTTCGCACCGGCTCCTACCGCGCCAATTTCGCCGAGCTTCAGCTTGATGCCGGCTGGCAATTCGATATCCCGGCCGAAATCCGCATCGGTTATCAGCGCGGCAGCGGCGAGGCCCGCCTGCATGAGGGTTTTGCCGATCCGCAGACCATTGCCATCGATATCGGCCAGTTCAATCTCTCCGCCGGTCTGGACACGCTCGACAGCGCCTTCTTCCCGACCCGCGGCGTGCGCCTGTCCTCACGCTGGAGCGTGGCACGGCAATCGCTCGGCGCCAGCGCCGATTTCCAAACCCTGGAAGCGCATGCAATGCAGGCCTGGTCGCTCGGGGCGGACACACTGATCGCCGAGATCGACGCCGCCTCCAGCCTGTCGGGCACGGTGCCGATCGAATCCCTGTTCCGGATCGGCGGCCTGTTCAGCTTCTCCGGTTACAAGGAAGAGGAGCTGGCCGGCGAGGCCTATGCGCTGGGGCGGCTCGTCTACCGGCGGCGGCTGAACCAGGTCAATGCCCAGGCTTTCGGGGTGCCGCTCTATGCCGGCCTCTCGCTGGAAGCCGGCAATGTCTGGGC
>JBNMNI010000023.1:0-10050 GCA_051275375.1 Maricaulis sp.
CGCCACACCTGCCAGGACTGGTTTGACGCCCGCCTGACCCGCCGGCGTTGAATTCAGGCCCCGAGGCGCTGGCTGGAGCCCCCTCCGACCGGCAAGCCGGCGGCACGCGCCGGTTTGGGCGAAACCGGGCCATCTCCCCTCGACCCGGCGCTATTCCGCTTTGAACTCGCCCGTGCAAACGGGCACACTTGCGGCTGTGTCCTCCGAATCGTCATCTCGCGCCTCGATCCTGTTTCCGCTGCCTCTGCCGGAGGCCTTCGACTATCTCGTGCCGGAAGGGCTGGAGCTGGGTCTGGGCGATCATGTGCTGGCGCCGCTGGGCCAGCGCATGGTGCATGGCGTCGTCTGGGCGCTGAAGCCGGGAGCCGGGGAGCGGGCGCTGAAAGCCGTCGAGGCGCCGATGGGCGGCGCGCCGCTGCCGGCGGGAACGCGGGAATTTGTCGACTGGGTCGCGCGCTATCTGGTGCAGCCGCCCGGCGTGATCCTGCGCTCGGTCTTGCGCAGCACCGAGGCGCTGAAACCCTCGCCGACCGAAACCTTCTATTGCGTCAGCGGTGCCGAGCCACCGCGCATGACGGCGGCGCGTGAAGCGGTGCTCGATGCGGCGCTGGCCCTGGGCGAGGCCTCTGCCGCCGATATTGCGCGCGAAGCCGGTGTCGGGGCCGGCGTGGTCAAGGGATTGGCGACGGCGGGCGCGCTGACGGCGGTGATGCGGCCGATTGATCCGCCCTATGGCATTCCCGATCCAGAAGCCGAAGGCCTCTCACTGACGATGCTGCAGGCGGAAGCCGGCGGCGTGTTGCGGCGGCTGGTGCGGGCTGGCGGGTTTCAGGCCGCCCTGCTCGACGGGGTCACCGGCTCGGGCAAGACCGAGGTCTATTTCGAGGCCATCGCCGAAGTGCTGCGCCGCGATCCCGAGGGCCAGATCCTGATCATGCTGCCGGAGATCGCGCTGACCGCCGCTGTCTTGTCGCGTTTCGAGGCGCGCTTCGGCTGCGCCCCGGCGATCTGGCATTCGGCAGCCGGGCCGAAAGTACGCCGCCGCTGCTGGCGTGAGGTTGCCGAGGGACGGGCGCGCATCGTGGTCGGGGCGCGTTCGGCGCTGTTTTTGCCCTTCACCAATCTCAAACTCATCATTGTCGATGAGGAGCACGACCCGACTTACAAGCAGGATGAGGGCCTGCCCTATCAGGGCCGCGACCTGGCCGTGCTGCGCGCCAAGATCGAGGGCGCGATGATCGTGCTCGCCTCGGCGACGCCCTCGCTGGAAAGCCTGACCAATGCCCAGGCCGGGCGCTATGTGCATGTGCGCCTGCCGGCGCGGCCCGGCTCGGCCGTGCTGCCGCAGGTCGATACGATCGATCTGCGCGACACGCCGCCGGAGACCGGCCGCTGGATCTCGCCGCCCCTGATCGCGGCGATGGTCGAGACCCTGCAGGCGGGCGAGCAGGTCCTGCTCTATCTCAACCGCCGCGGCTATGCGCCGCTGGTGCTGTGCCGCGCCTGTGGCCATCGCATGACCTCGCCGGACACCCAGTCCTATCTGGTCGAGCACCGCTATACCGGACGGCTGGTCTGCCATGTCACCGGGTTTTCGATGCCGCGGCCGAAATTCTGTCCCGAATGCAAGGCCGAGGACAGCCTGACCAGTGTCGGGCCCGGCGTGGAGCGCGTTGCCGAGGAAGCCAAGCATCTCTTCCCCGATGCGCGGATCGAGATCTATTCCTCCGACAGCGCCTCCGGCGCCGATCTGGTCGACCGGATGGAGCGCGGCGAGATCGATATTCTCGTCGGCACCCAGATCGCCGCCAAGGGCCACAACTTCCCCAATCTAACCCTGGTCGGGGTGATCGATGCCGATCTCGGCCTCGCCGGCGGCGATCCGCGCGCCGGCGAGCGCACTTTCCAGACCCTGGTCCAGGTCGCCGGCCGCGCCGGCCGTGCAGAGCGCCCGGGCCGGGCCCTGCTGCAGACCCACCAGCCGGAGCATGAAGCGATCCAGGCGCTGATTGCCGGTGATCGCGATGCCTTCCTGGAAACCGAGATGATGGCGCGCGAGGCGCTCGGCCTGCCGCCCTTTGGCCGCATGGCGGCGATCAGCTTCCAGGCGCGCGATGTCCAGGCCGTCGAAGCCGCTGCCGGGCGTTACGCCGCCGCCGCGCCGCTGACCGATGGTGTCGAGATCTGGGGGCCGGCCGAGCCGCCGCGTGCCCTGGTGCGCGGCTGGCACCGGCGCCGCATCCTGGTGCGTGCCGACAAGACGATCGACATCTCCGCCTATTTGCGGGCCTGGAAAATGCGGGTGAAAATCCCGCCCTCGATCCGGGTGACGATCGATGTCGATCCCTATAGCTTCATGTGAGCACACTCCCTTTTTAGGCGCTGCCGGGAAACACCCTCATGCTTGAACTCCTGACTTCGCCGGCGATATGGATGTCGCTGGCCACACTGACCTTTCTGGAAATCATCCTCGGCGTCGACAATGTGATCTTCGTTGCGCTGATGGCCGGACGCCTGCCCAAGGCCAAACGCGCCGCCGCGCGCACGCTCGGGCTGGCCATGGCGCTGGTGTTTCGCATCATCATGCTGGTGGGTCTGGTGTGGATGGCGCATCTGGAGGCCGATCTGTTCGCCGTGTTCGAGCATGGCGTCTCCTGGCGCGATCTGATCCTGCTTGGCGGCGGCCTCTTCCTGCTCACCAAGGGCACGCTGGAAATCCACCACACCGTCGAAGGTGTCAGCCAGGCGCCCAAGACGGGCGCCGGCCAGGCCTTCATGATGATCGTGGCCCAGATCACCGTGATCGATATCGTCTTCTCGCTCGACAGCGTCATCACAGCCGTGGGCATGACCAATCACGTGCCGATCATGATCACCGCCGTCGTGATCGCGATGGGCGTGATGCTGTTCGCCTCTGGCGCCGTGGCCGAATTCATCGAAAGCCATCCGACCACGAAAATGCTGGCGCTCGCCTTCCTGCTCCTGATCGGCATGTCGCTGATCGCCGACGGTCTCGGCTTCCACATTCCGCGCGGCTATCTCTATTTCGCGATCGCCTTCTCGCTCTTCGTCGAAGTGCTCAACATCTTCACCGCCAAAACCCGCGCCGCGATGGCGCGTGGCAAGGGTGACGACCTCACAGGATGAGTGAGGGGCTGAAGGCGGCGATGTCGATGGCCGGTTTTCGCCCCATCGCCAGGTCGGCGGCGATCTCGCCGATCAGCGGTGCGAATTTATAGCCATGGCCCGAACAGGGCGAGAGAACGACGATGCGGTCATCCTGCGGCAGGTTACCGATCAGGAAACGCTCGTCGGGCGCCAGGGTAAAGCGGCACTCGGCATAGGCTTGCGCGTGTCGGGCGACCCCGGGCAGCGCCAGGTCCAGACCCGCCTCGAGCAGACCTCGATCAACGGCATCGATTCCGCGCGCTGCGATATGCTCCACGCCTTGTTCACCACGATGATGGTAGAGACCAAGCTTCAAACCGCGCCCCCCGTGCGGCGGCATGCCGTAATAGCGCCCGCCCTGCGGGCTCTCGAGCTGGAAGATCGGCAGTCCGTCCAGACCGGGCGCATCAAACCAGCCGATCACCTGGCGTTCGGGAATCAGAACCGGCGCAAGTTGCGGAAATAACTCACCCATCCAGGCGCCGGCCGCGACAATCAGTCGCTCGACCTGCACCGGTCCGCTGGCGGTCTCCAGCGTGAAGCCCTGCGAATCACGGCTCCAGCCCCTCACCCGACAATCGAACTGCAGCGCCGCACCGAGCCGTTCAGCCTCGCTGCGCATCCAGGCATTGGCGCTGTCGCTGTCGAGCACGCCGGAATCGGGGGCATAGACGGCGCGGCCGCAGCCCTTCATGTCCAGAGCGGGAAAGCGCGACTCGAGCGCCACACCCTCAATCACTTCAAACGCTTGACCCGAATTCATCGCCGCCGCCAGCGCCGCCTCGAACACGCCATGGCGGCGCAGCGAGATATCCAGCCCGCCTGTCCGGTGGAAAAACGAGACACCGGCCTCCGCCTCAAGCCGCGCCCAGGCCGCATACGCTGCGCCTATCAGTGGATTATAAATCGCGCCCTCGAAATAAACCGAACGGATGATTCGCGTCGCCCCGTGCGATGAGCCCATCTCATGTCCGGGCCCGAAGCGGTCGAAGCCGCGCACGGAAATGCCTTGCCTGGCAAGGCTCAAGGCCGCCGCGATCCCCATCGCCCCGAGCCCGATTATGCCCACCTCGCTGCGTAACATCGCGTTTTCCTCCCGGATGCCAGCATACAGACAATCGCCCGCCTGCTGAATCGGGGCCTGACTCTGGCTTGCTGCGCTCATCGCCCTGTGCTATCGCAGCGCCGAACCCCGAGGACGGGTAGCGCAAGCTTGCTCGTCCATTCGTACAAATCGTTGAATTTCAAGTGTTTGCACCATTCGGTGATTCACAGACACTTCCCCAGCCAGAGAGTGACGTCACGGTGAGCACCGGCGAAGACGCCATCACAGCCAATGCTGCAGGTCGCTATGCGAAAGCAGTATTCGAGCTGGCCAAGACCGACGGCCGCCTTGATGCGGTTGCGGCTGATCTTGCAGCCCTGCGCGCAGCGCTCGAGACTTCGGCCGAATTGGCCGAGCTCCTGACCTCGCCGCTGTATTCGGCCGAGCAGAAAACCGGTGTGCTGTTCGCGCTGGCTGACAAGGCCGGCTTCTGCGATTTGACCAAAAATGCCTTCGGCGTCGTGGCGGAAAACCGCCGCGCAGCCGAACTCGGCGATATTGCGACGATTTTCGCAGCCCTGCTTGATGCCGATCGCGGCATTGTCCGGGCTGACGTGACCTCGGCCGCAGCGCTGACCAAGAAACAGACCGAGGCCCTTGCGGCTTCTCTGAAAAGTGCCTTCGGGCACGAAATCGAAGTTCGCACGGAAGTGCGTCCTGAATTAATGGGCGGGCTGATCGTCAAGATTGGTTCCCGTATGTTCGACTCATCCCTCCGCACCAAGCTGGACGGGCTGAAGAATGCGATGAAAGAGGCGTAGGCCATGGACATCCGGGCTGCAGAGATTTCTGCGATCCTGAAGGATCAGATCAAAAATTACGGCACTGAAGCTAAGGTTTCGGATGTCGGTCGTGTGCTTTCCGTCGGTGACGGTATTGCGCGCGTTTACGGCCTCGATGAGGTCGCGGCCGGTGAGCTCGTTGAGTTCCCGGGCGGGATTAAGGGCATGGCCCTCAATCTGGAACGCGACAATGTCGGTTGCGTGATCTTCGGTGAAGACCGGGGCATCAAGGAAGGCGACACCGTCAAGCGGCTCGGCTCGATCGTCGACACCTCTGTCGGCAAGGGCCTGCTCGGCCGTGTCGTGGACGGTCTCGGTGAGCCGATCGATGGCAAGGGTCCTCTGACCGACATCGCCGAACGTCGCCGCGTCGACGTCAAGGCGCCGGGTATTATCCCACGCAAATCGGTTCACGAACCCATGGCGACGGGCATCAAGGCGATCGACGCCATGATCCCGGTCGGCCGTGGCCAGCGCGAGCTGATCATTGGTGACCGTCAGACCGGCAAGACCGCAATCGCGCTCGACACCATTCTGAACCAGAAGGCGATCAATCAGGGCAATGATGAGAGCGCCAAGCTCTATTGCATCTATGTCGCGATCGGCCAGAAGCGTTCCACGGTCGCCCAGATCGTCAAGACGCTCGAGGAAAATGGCGCGATGGATTACACCATCGTCGTGGCCGCGACGGCGTCGGATCCTGCACCCATGCAGTTCCTGGCACCGTTTACCGCCTCTGCCATGGGCGAATATTTCCGCGATAACGGCATGCATGCGCTGATCGTTTATGATGATCTGTCCAAGCAGGCCGTTGCCTATCGCCAGATGTCCCTGCTGCTGCGCCGCCCACCAGGCCGCGAAGCCTATCCGGGCGATGTCTTCTATCTCCACTCACGTCTGCTCGAGCGTTCGGCCAAGCTGAACGAAGCGAATGGTTCCGGCTCGATGACGGCTCTGCCGATCATTGAAACCCAGGCCAATGACGTCTCGGCCTATATTCCGACCAATGTGATCTCGATCACTGATGGCCAGATCTTCCTGGAAACCGATTTGTTCTACCAGGGCATCCGCCCTGCCGTGAACGTCGGCCTGTCAGTGTCGCGCGTTGGTTCGGCTGCCCAGACCAAGGCGATGAAGCAGGTTGCCGGCAAGATGAAGGGCGAACTGGCCCAGTACCGCGAAATGGCGGCCTTTGCCCAGTTCGGTTCCGATCTCGACGCCGCAACGCAAAAACTGCTGAGCCGTGGCCAGCGCCTGACCGAGCTTCTGAAACAGCCGCAATTCTCGCCGCTGTCGATGGAAGAACAGGTCTGCGCGATCTATGCCGGTACACGTGGCTATCTCGACCGTATCGCAATCGGCGACATCAAGCGTTTTGAAGCAGACCTTCTGCGTCATCTCCACGCCGAGCATGCCGCTCTCATGGCAGCGATCCGCGATGAGAAAAAGGTAAGCGACGAATCTGAGGCCAAGCTGAAGGGCGTTCTGGACAAGTTCACCGAACATTTCGCGTGAATTTGAACCGTAACGACCGCTAGGAGTGCCGCATGGCGAGCCTTAAGGACCTTCGAAATCGTATCTCGAGCGTGAAATCCACGCAGAAGATCACCAAGGCGATGCAGATGGTGTCAGCGGCCAAGCTGCGCCGGGCCCAGGAAGCCGCGACTGCCGCGCGCCCCTATGCCGGGCGTATGGCGGCCGTTATGGCAAACCTGTCCAACGCCATGGCCGGAACCCCGGGGGCTTCACCGCTCCTGGTCGGTACCGGGCATGACGACAAATACCTGCTGCTGGTGATGACCGCCGATCGCGGTCTGTGCGGTGGCTTCAATTCCAACATCGCCCGTCTTGCACGCGGCCGTGTCAATGAGCTGCAGCGCGCCGGCAAGAGCGTCCAGATCGTCTGCGTTGGCAAAAAGGGCTTCGACCAGCTGAAGCGCCAATTTGCCTCGCTGATCGTCAAGATGTTCGATTTGAAGGCGGAAAAGACGCTCAATGGCCTCGTCGCCGGACGTATTGGCGATGAGATCACCGACAGGTTCGATGCCGGTGAGTTCGATGTCTGCGAAATCATCGCGTCGGAATTCGTTTCGGTGATCTCGCAAAAGCCCTATGCCAAGACCCTGATCCCGGCGATCAATGCCATTGATGAAGGCGTCGTGCGGCCCGATACGGCCGGCGGCATCTATGAAGCCGAGCCGGAAGAAGAGGCCATCCTCAACGCCCTGCTGCCGCGCTATATCACCACCGTAATCCTGTCGACCCTGCTGGAAAATTCGGCTGGCGAAATGGGGGCCCGCATGGCCGCCATGGATAATGCCACCCGCAATGCCGGCGAACTGATCGACAAGCTGAACCTTCTTTATAACCGCACCCGTCAGGCGCGAATCACGACGGAGTTGACTGAAATCATCTCCGGCGCCGAAGCTCTCTAGACGAGGGGAAGACCAATCATGAGCACTTCTAAAGGCCGTATTGTCCAGATCACCGGCGCCGTCGTTGACGTCGAATTCGATGGTGAACTGCCCAACATCCTGAACGCCTTGCTGTCAACCAATGACGGCAAGCCGCTGACCCTCGAGGTCTCGCAGCATCTTGGCGAGAACACGGTTCGCACCATCGCCATGGACGCGACCGAAGGTCTGCAGCGCGGCGTCGAAGTTATCGATACCGGCGCGCCGATCATGGTTCCCGTCGGACCAGGCACGCTGGGCCGCATCATGAATGTCACCGGCATGCCGATCGATGAAGCGGGCGATATTCCGCACACGATGAAGGCGCCGATTCACCGGGCTGCCCCCTCTTTCGCCGAACAGGCGACGGAAGCTGAAATCCTGCCGACCGGCATCAAGGTCGTTGATCTGCTCTGCCCCTACGCAAAGGGCGGCAAGATCGGCCTGTTCGGCGGCGCCGGCGTTGGCAAGACGGTTCTGATCCAGGAATTGATCAACAACATCGCCAAGATGTTCGGTGGTTACTCGGTCTTCGCCGGTGTTGGCGAGCGCACCCGTGAAGGGAATGACCTTTACTGGGAAATGATCGAATCGGGCGTCAACAAGGATCCGAAAGAACATGGCGGCTCCACCGAGGGTTCGCGTTGTTCCCTCGTGTTCGGCCAGATGAATGAGCCGCCAGGAGCGCGCGCCCGCGTCGCCCTGTCGGGTCTCGCCCAGGCTGAATATTTCCGCGATGAAGAGGGCAAGGACGTTCTCTTCTTCGTCGACAATATCTTCCGCTTCACCCAGGCCGGTTCCGAAGTGTCCGCCCTGCTCGGCCGTATCCCGTCTGCGGTGGGCTATCAGCCAACCCTGTCGACCGATATGGGCGCGCTGCAGGAACGCATCACCTCGACCAACAAGGGTTCGATCACCTCGGTGCAGGCCGTTTACGTGCCCGCCGATGACCTGACCGACCCGGCGCCTGCCACGACCTTCGCCCACCTCGATGCGACCACGGTTCTCAATCGTGCGATCTCGGAAAAGGGCATCTATCCGGCTGTGGATCCGCTCGATTCGACCTCGCGTATTCTCGAGCCTCGCATCGTTGGTGACGACCATTACAACACCGCCCGCCGGGTCCAGGAAACGCTTCAGCGTTACAAGGCCCTGCAGGACATCATCGCCATCCTCGGCATGGACGAACTGTCCGAAGAGGACAAGATGCTGGTGACCCGCGCCCGCAAGATCGAGCGTTTCCTGTCGCAGCCTTTCGACGTTGCCGAAATCTTCACCGGCTTCCCGGGCATCCAGGTGCCTGTGGCCGATACGGTCAAGGGCTTCAAGGCAATCTGTGACGGCGAATATGATCACCTGCCCGAGCAGGCCTTCTACATGGTCGGCACGATCGAAGATGCGGTGAAAAAAGCCGAGAAAATGGCTGCGGAGGCCGCGTAAGCGGTCTCCGGCATTAGCCGGAGGAATACCTGATGGCTGACAAGCTGCATTTTGACCTGGTCTCGCCGGAACGACGCCTGTTCGCGGGCGAAGTGGATATGGTTGTGGTTCCCGGTGAGGACGGCGATTTCGGCGTTCTGCCGAAACACGCGCCTTTCATGTCCCTGATCCGCTCCGGCGCGATCATTGTCACGAATGATGGCGTTTCCGAGCGCACCTTCATCCATGGCGGTTTTGCCGAGGTGACGCCGGACGGGCTGACCATCCTGGCCGAAGAAGCGATCCCGGTTTCCGAGATCGATCTCGTCGCGCTGCAGCAGGACCTCAAGAACGCCCAGGAAGATCTCGGCGTCGCCAGGACCGAAGTCGAGATCGAGCACGCGCAAGACCGCCTCAACCGTCTCGAGGCGATGCGGGCCACCGCCGCCAACTGAACCGGCAGAGATTGATGATCTGATCAAGGCCGTCCCGCCGGGGCGGCCTTTTTCTATGCGGCCGGCGGCGAGACCGGTGAGGTGTTGCGCTTGCGCCAGGCGCTGGGCGTTTCGCCGGTGACGTCACTGAAGGCCTTGTTGAAATTCGACCGGGTCTGAAAGCCGCAATCGAGCATGAGTTCCACCAGCGGCCGCCCCGGCTCGTCCATCATCAGGCGTTGGGCCTCGGCAATGCGCCAGCCATTGATCCAGCGGCTGACGCTGACCCCGAACTGGTCATTGACGGTCTCGGACACGCTGCGCTGCGGCAGTCCGAGCTGTCGGGCCAGGCGGGCGACCGTCAATTCCGGATCCAGCCAGGGCCGGGCCGCGGCCATATGTGCCTCCAGCTTCGCCCTGATCGAGTTCGCCTGCGCGCCGTCGCGCCGGATCCGCGTCATGATCCAGCTCAAGGGGCCGGTCTGGTTAAGGCTGGTCAGGAGAAAATAGGCCAGGAAGACCAGAAAGCCGGCGATCAAAACAATCAGGGTGCGCGACCGGCCCAGATCCTCACCGCCGCCCAGTTCGACCATCACGAGCAAGTCGGCGATCGCCATCAGGAACAACCAGCCGCACACCATATAGGTCCAGCGCCGTGCGGCGGGCGTGCTGGCCTTGATGCGGATCAG
>JBNMNI010000024.1:0-9983 GCA_051275375.1 Maricaulis sp.
GCGCAGCGAGCGCCGGGAATGTGGAGCGTCTGGAAACGGCGTGTCCGCCTGCGCCTTCGGCTTCGGCGTGACATCCTTCGCCCGGAAGAGCGTTGGGCCTGCCTGGCCGAAGCTCGCGCAGCGAGCGAAGGATGGTGCCCCTGGCCAGACTCGAACTGGCACTCCGTGAGGAAACGGATTTTGAATCCGTCGCGTCTACCAGTTCCGCCACAGGGGCTATTCCGTGGGAAATGCAGGAGGCGCAAGCTGACGATCTGCGCGCCCGCTGTCAACGGCCCAATGCGCTCGACCGGCAGGCCTCGCACAGCTAGGCTTGGCATCGATTTTCGATCCGGGATGCCCGATGACTGAAACCACTGCCTCGCGCGGCCTGATTGGCGCCCTGGAACAGATCGCCGACCAGGCCGGCGAAGAGGGCATGAGCCTTGGCGAATTCGTCGATGCGCTCGGCGAACGCGCCTTCGGCATCATCCTGTTTGCGATGGCCCTGCCGGTCTCCATCCCCTTCCTCTATGGCGTGCCGCAGGTGATGGCGCTGCCGATGATGGCGCTGTCGGTGCAGATGCTGTTCGGGCGCGGCGAGCCCTGGCTGCCGGCGCGCTTCAAGGCCGGACGGCTCGACAAGCGCGGCCTGACGCGCATGGCCCGGGGCGGCCGCAAATGGTTTGGCTGGCTGGAAGCACTGGCGCGGCCGCGGCTGACGGCCCTGTCAGGCCCGACAGCGGAACGCCTGATCGGCGGCATATTCGTGATTTTCTGTACCAGCATCCTCATCCCGCTGCCGGCGACCAATACGACACCGGGCATTGCCCTCGCTGTTGCAGCCCTGGGCCTTCTGACGCGCGACGGGCTGCTGGTGATTGGCGGGCTCGTGCTCGGCCTGGTCTGGATCGCGCTCTTGCTGGTTTTCGGCCATACGATGATTGATGTGATCAAGACCTTCCTGCAATCTGTTTTCTGACGTCTGTTTTCCTGTGTGCGCATTGGTCACGGTGCGAGTGTAACCAAGGTCGGTAATCATGTCCGAGATGAACCCTGTACTGTCCCGCTTCCCGCTGACCCGTTGGCCCCTGCTGCTTGCAGGCGGCTCGCTCTTGATGATGTTCGGCGCCTGGGGCTTTCAATATATCGGTCACTATGACCCCTGCGCCCTGTGCTATGACCAGCGCCATATCCACATGGCGGTGATCGCGCTGGGCCTCGCCAGCGGCCTCGCCCTGATGGTCCGGCCGGCGCTCGCCCGTTTCACCCCCTGGGCCCTGTTCGCGATGGCCGCATTGCTGCTCTATTCGGCCGGTTTCGCCGGCTGGCATGCCGGGATCGAGAATGGCTGGTGGGAGGGTCCGGCCACCTGCACTGCTGCCGGCGGCGCCAGTATCAGCGCCAGCGACATCATGGCCGCGCTCAATGGCGAGCGCCCGGTCGTGCTGTGCGACCAGGCCGCCTGGCGCATGCTGGGCATTTCAATGGCCGGCTATAACGCCCTGATCTCTGCCGCCATGGCCGCGGTTTCGGCCTTCGTCGGCTTTCGGGGGCTCAAGAATTCATGACCGACAGACCCGACAACGCCGCCACCACCGAGATCATCCCCCGCCCCGGCATTCCCCTGCCCGGCAAGCGCCGCGATCCGCAGCGCATCGAGCAGATGCTGCGCGTCGATCATGCCGGCGAATACGGCGCGGTGGCGATCTATGGCGGCCAGCGCGCAATCTACGGCACGCTGCCACACAAGGTGCGCATTGCCCGCCAGCTTGAAGAGATGGAAGCCGACGAACAGGTCCATCTGGAAGCCTTCGACGCCCTGCTGGTGGAACACCATGCCCGGCCCACCGCACTGGGCCCGATCTGGAATATGGCCGGTCACGCCCTCGGCGCCGTCACCGCCCTGATGGGCGACAAGGCGGCCCATGCCTGTACCGAAGCCGTCGAGACCGTGATCGAACAGCATTATGCCAGCCAGATCACCGAACTTCGCGCCATGGGTGAAGACACACTCGCCGACCGGTTCGACCAGTTCCGCACCGAGGAATTGGCCCATCGCGACCTCGCCATCGAGGAAGGCGCGAAGGACGCGCCGGGCTATCCGCTGCTCTCCGGCCTGATCCAGGCCGGCTGCCGCCTGGCGATCAAGGTCAGCGAAAAAATCTGAAGCAAACGCGTGCCGTCTTGCACCCGCTGCCTGGATGTCCTGGCCTGAACGCCCCTGCCAAGATCATCCTGATGACGATCAGGACCCGGTTTCAAACCCGACGATAATTGAGACGGGCGCGAGCTTTCAATCGCTCACTGCCCTGCGAACCGGGCCCTGACCTTCGTCAGGCTGACGGGGATTTGAGCGCTGAACGTCGAGCCAAAGCCCATGCGCTACCCGGCCATGGGCAATCGCACCGCGAACACCGTGCCCTCGGCTCCGGTCGCAACCAGTTCGATATCGCCGCCATGCGCCCGCGCCAGTTCACGCGCGATCGACAGGCCAAGCCCGGTACCGCCGCGCTTGGTCGAACCGGCAAAGGGGCGAAACAGCTTGTCCTGCACGCGCTGCGGCACGCCCGGCCCGCTATCGCGCACCTCGATCCGGCAAAACCCGGTCCCGCTGATCGCCGTCACCGCGAGCACGGCCGGCCGCTCGCTGCCCTCCATCGCCTGCAGCGCATTGCGGAACAGGTTGAGAAAGAGCCGGTGAGCATGATCGGGGTCGGCGTTGAGGACATGCTGCGGCCCGACAGCATTGCGCCATTCTATCGAGGCGCCCCCAGCCATCAGCAGGGCGTCGCTGGCAGCCTCTTCGATCAGTTCGGCCAGGGCGATGGTCTGGCGCACGGGCGGGCTCTGCTCGGCACGGCCGAATTCGAGCGTCGCCTCACACAGGCGCACACCGCGATCGACGGCGCGCACCAGGCGCTGGCCCATGCCGCGCACGCGCTCATCGCTATCGGTCGCCAGCCGGTCGGAAACCAGCTGGGCGCTGGCGAGCACATTGCGCAGATCGTGATTGATCGTCGCCACCGCCTCGCCGAGCGCGGCCAGTCGCTCGCGCTGATGCAGGGCCTGGCGGATTTCCGTCTGCATCCGCGCCAGCTCGGTCTCGGCCTGGCCGATCTCATTGCGCGCGCCGCCGGGATGGATGGTGCGGGCGGGATCGTTCGGCGCGTCGCGGAAATGGATCATCGCATTGGCCAGCCGCCGCATCGGGCGCACGAACATATAGAAGAGCGACAGATAGATGATCGCCCCCACCGCCAGCGCAATCAGCACCGAATAGGCGAGGTAGCGGCGTGAGAAGGCAGCCAGAGCCGCCTTCAGCGGCGCCTCCGGCACGATGACATCGATCAGCTCGCCCGGCAGCCCCATCGGCGTGGCGCGGATGCGCAGGAAGCGGCCCGGCTGGGAGGTCAGCGTCGCCATCGTGTCGCGCACATGCCCGATCCAGCCGGTCGTGCGCACATCGCTTTCGGTCAGCGGCCCGTCGATCGGTCCGGCATAGAGGACCAGCTCATTCATGCCATTGCGCACCCGCGACACCGCGACCGCGTCAGCGCCCGCCAGCAGCGCCCCGACCTCGTCCTCACCGAGCGCGCCGCCCGGGGCGACATCGGCCGCCAGTGCCGCCAGGTGAGCCGCCTCGGCCCGGTCCATCATCCATTGCAGCCGGAAACCGGCCGAGGCCGGGAAATAGACCAGCACGACGCCGATGGCGATGAAGCCAACGGTGAGCATCAGCAATTGCCCGGGCAGGCTCTCGATCAGCCCGCGGCAGAGTGTGGCAATCGCCTGGCCGAGCCCGGTCAGGGCACCGCGCGGAGCGCTGGAAGGGGTGGGTGTCTCAACCATGGATGGTTTGCGCAATATCCTAGGGCCCGGACTGCGGCAAGACGTCTCTTGCCCGGCGCCGGGTCCACAGGCGATGCAACACGGCGACGCCGACCATCAGCACGACCATTGCGATCGCGATCAGGAAGGAGGGCCGCGTCAGATCCGACAGGCCCGGCTGCACGCCCGCCTCGACCAGCTCGCCCATCCCGGCACCGAGATTGGCATAGAGCACGACCGAGGGCAGCGAGCCCAGCAATGTCCCGGCGATATAGGGCCAGAAACGGTGCCCGAGCAGGGCCGCCGCCAGATTGACCAGGAAGAAGGGCAGCGGCAGCACCCGCAGCAAGACGACATAGGCAAATTCATTGCGGCGCAAACCGGCCGAGAAGCGCGCGATCCGGTCGCTGAAGCGCTGCCGCAGGGCCGGTCCTGCCAGATAGCGCATGATCAGCCAGGCATTCCCCGCCCCGACGGTGATGCCGAACAGGGAGACGGGAATCGCCGCCGTGCTGCCGAGCAGGAATCCGGCGCCGATTGTGAACCAGAGTGCGCCCGGCAGCGAAACCGTCACGGCGAGCATGTAAAACACTGCATAGCCCGCAGCGGCCAGCAGGAGATGGCTGGCGACCCAGCCGGCCCAGCGCGCATGGCTCTCCTGCACCAGGCCGGGCAAGGCCTGCGGCGCGCCCCCGAGAGCGAGCACTGCAAGCATTGCCGCCAGCAATGCGGCGGCGATCATCAGGCGAAGACGGATCGGTCCTGTCATCGCCGGTCTCTGTTTTGAAACGGGTTCCTGCATGACAGGCTCTTACACTGTCACTGCCATTTCGGCACCCTTGCAGCGTGCGAATAACTGCCGGTGTGCTTGACGCCCGCTCCGCATATGCGTATTAGCGCCGCTCTTGAATTGATCGCCGATGGAGCGCGACCGTGAAACGCACTTTCCAACCGTCCCAGCTCGTCCGCTCACGCCGGCACGGCTTCCGTGCGCGTATGGCGACGAAGTCTGGCCGCCAGATTATTGCCCGCCGTCGGGCCAAAGGTCGCAAGCGGCTCACCGCTTAACGATCATGGACACCATGCCGCCAGCCATCGACCGGCTGAAGAAGCGGCGTGAATTCCTGTATTGCGCGCAAGGTAAAAAGGCCGTCCGTTCTGGCGTTGTCATTCAGGCACGCCAGAGGGACGGCGCTTTGCGTTTGGGCGCCGGGTTTACCGCGACCAAGAAAGTCGGCAATTCGGTTGTGCGCAACCGGGTCAAGCGACGCCTGCGCGAAGCGGTGCGGCTGCTACTGCCCCTCCACGGACGGCCCGGCTTTGACTATGTATTCATTGCACGCGCGACTACCGCCGATCGGGCCTGGCCGCGTTTGCTGCAAGATGTCGAAAGTGCATTGGTGAGCCTCGCGTCCGACGAGGCCCCGGGCAACGCGAAACAACGAGCCTGAGAGGCCTGACTGTCATGGGCGGAGAACAACGCAATCTCTTTATAGCGCTAGGCTTGATGCTGGTCATCATGCTCGGCTACCAGACCTTCATCACCGGGCCGGCGCAGGAGCGCCAGCGCAGTGAGATCGAGGCGGCCCAGCTCGCCCTGCTGGAACAGGAAGCCGATCCCAACCTTCCCGCCTCACTCACCGCCGAGCCGACCATGTCCGCGCTCGACCGTCCCGAGGCACTCGCCAGCTCGCAACGCGTCGAAATCAATGCGCCCAGCGTCGAGGGTTCCTTCTCCCTGACCGGTGCCCGGTTTGACGATCTGCGCCTGCGCCGCCACACAGTCGATGTCGGCGGTACCGAACTGATCTCCCTGCTCAACCCGATCGGCAGCGAGGATGTCTTCTACGTCCGCGATGGCTGGCAATCGCCAACCCCCGGCTTTACCGACCTGCCGGGCGGCACCACGGAATGGACCCTGTTATCGGGTAATGTCCTGACCGCCGATACACCCGTCACGATCGCGTTTGACAGCCCGTCGGGCCTGCATTTCGAACGCACGATCAGCATTGACGATAATTACCTCTTCACCGTCTCCGATACCGTCATCAACAACACTGGCAGCGATGTCGAACTGCAGCGCTACGGCCTGGTTCGCGATGAAGGCATGCCGACCGATCTGACCAAGAATATGGCCGTGTTCGAAGGCGCCCTCGCCGTGGTCGACGGCCGCCTGATCCAGCGCAAATTCGACAAGCTCGAAAATGGCGAGGAAGACGAAGCCAGCGGCGTCGGCGGCTGGGCCGGCATCACCATGCGCTATTGGATGGCCGCAGCCATTCCCGCCCAGGACCGCAATTTCACCGCCCGTTTCCGCACCATAGAACGCGCCGGCATCACCGCCTTCGAGGCGAGCTATGTCGAAACCGCCCAGATCCTGCCCGCCGGTGGCTCACTCGATTCAGTGTCCCACATCTTCGCCGGCGCCAAGGAACTTGATGTCCTGCAGGCAGCCCAGAATGACCAGGGCATCCAGAAGCTCGACATGGCGATCAATTGGGGCTGGCTCTGGTTCCTGGCGCGGCCTTTCGTCTGGCTGCTGCACCATCTGGAAAATCTGACCGGCAATGTCGGCCTCGCCATTCTCGCCCTGACGCTGATGGTCAAGATCGTGATGTTCCCGCTCGCCAATCGCGCCTTTGCCTCGATGGCGAAGATGAAGACGGTGCAGCCGAAAATCGCCGAGATCAAGGAACGCTACGCGGCCGATCAGCAAAAACAGCAACAGGCGATGATGGAGCTCTACAAGAAAGAGAAAATCAATCCGCTGGCCGGCTGTCTGCCAATCCTGCCGCAAATTCCGATCTTCTTCGCCCTCTACCAGACCCTGTTCAACGCCATTGAAATGCGCCACGCGCCCTTCTTTGGCTGGATCCACGATCTGGCGGCACCCGATCCAACCACAATGTGGAATCTGTTCGGCCTGCTGCCCTTCGATCCATCCGCCCTGCCCCTGATCGGCGGCATTCTCGGTGGCGTGCTCGCCATCGGCGTCTGGCCGATCCTGATGGGCATCACCATGGCCGCGCAACAGGCACTCAACCCGCCGCCGGCCGATCCGACCCAGGCCAAGATCTTCGCCTTCCTGCCTTTCGTCTTCACCATCATGCTGGCACAATTCGCCTCCGGCCTGGTGATTTACTGGGCCTGGAACAATGCGCTTTCCGTGACCCAGCAATATATCATCATGCGCCGGCACGGGAATGAGACCCAGCTCGACAAGCTGATTGCCCATATCCGCGCCAAACTGACCGGAGGCCCGAGCTGACCGCGACCGACGAACCCGATCTGACAACAGGACGGCGCCTGTTTGCGCGCCCCTGTCACTTCCTCATGGGCGCGGTGGATCTCGATCACCTGCCGCCGCCGGACCGTATCGAAGTGGCCTTTGCCGGCCGGTCCAATGTCGGCAAATCCTCGCTGATCAACGGGCTGACCAACCAGGTCGGGCTGGCGCGCGCCTCCGGCGAGCCGGGCCGCACGCGCGAGCTCAATTTCTTCAATCTCGAAGGCAGCAATCTGCGCCTGGTCGACCTGCCGGGCTATGGCTTTGCCAAGGCGCCCAAGGATGTGGTCGAGAAATGGACCCGGCTGACACGCGCCTTCCTGCGCGGCCGCGTCAATCTCAAGCGCGTCTACCTGTTGATCGACAGCCGTCACGGCCTCAAACCCGTCGACAATGCGATCATGGACGTGTTTGACGAGGCTGCCGTAAGCTATCAGCTCGTGCTGACCAAGTGCGACAAGATCAAGCCGCCCCAGGTCGAGCGCACGATCGAGGAATCGCTGCTGGCGATCCGCAAACGCCCCGCCGCCTTTCCGCGCGTGGTGGCGACATCGAGCAGCAAGCATCAGGGGCTGGACGATTTGCGGGCCGAGATCGTCTCGCTTCTGCCCGGTGACAAAGGCTAGAGAGCGTCCTGTCATGTTGATGCGCCTGTTGATCCTGTTGGGCCTTGCCCTGTGCACCACCGCCCCGGCACGCGCCTATGATCTGTGCAACCAGACCAGTTATATCGTCCATATCGCGACGGGCTGGCCGGTCGCCGGCGGTGTCGCGATCCAGGGCTGGACGCGGATGCGGCCGGGCGAATGCCATGAGGTGGCCCAGGGCATTGAACTCGCCGACGATCAGCCGCTCTATTTCTACGCCAAGACCAGCGACGCCTATCTCGGCGGGGTGCGCGAATGGCGCGGCTCCACCTCGCTCTGCGTCGACGAGGCCGATTTCGAAGTCGTCGCCAGCACGCGCTGCGCCTCGCTCGGCCTGGCCTCGCGCGAATTCATCAGGCGCGACGGCGATCAGCGCGACCGCACGGTCCTGGTCGGGCCGGACAATTACAATCAACACGCCGAAATCGCCGGCATCCAGCGTCTGCTGCAATCCTCCGGCTATCCCATCACCGCCGTCGACGGCTATGACGGCCGCGGCACTGACCGCGCTGTCGAGCGCTTCATGACCGATGCCGCGCTCAGTACACGGCCGGGCAATGCCGCCCTGATCGATGCCCTCGAGGCGCGCGCCATGACGCGCAATGCCCAGGCCGGCCTGACCGTGTGCAACCAGTCGGACGGTGATATCGCCACGGCGATCGGCTATCGCGCCGGCGAGGTCTGGCAGTCGCGCGGCTGGTGGCGTCTGCATGCCGGCGAATGCGCCCGCCTGCTGGCCGCACGGCTCGAGACGGCCAGCAGCTATTTCTACGCCGAACGCATCAATGCCACCACGCGCCTGGCGCTGAATGGCGGCCAGGATGCCTTCTGTATCGCGCCAGCCCGCTTCCTCGCCGAGGAGCGCACAGGCTGTGCCGAGCGCGGCTATGCCACGGCGAATTTCCGCCGCATCCCCGAGCCCGTCGATGGCGGTGTGAGGGTCACGATCGAGGAATCCGATTTTGCAGGCCCACGACGTGATCGCTAACCGCCACGACCTCACCCATATCGATCATTGGGTGTTTGATCTTGATGATACGCTCTACCCTTCCGATGCACCGGTGATGGCCCAGGTCAGCGCCCGGATGACCGAATATGTCGCCCGGCTGCTCGACCTGCCCCATGACGAGGCGCGGCTGGTGCAGAAATCCTACTGGCGCGAATACGGCACCACCCTGCACGGGCTGATGGCCAATCACCCGCTCGATATCAGCGAATATCTCGATTACGTCCACGATATCGATCACAGCGTCATCCCGGCCAATCCCGGGCTGATCGCGCAACTCGCAGCCCTGCCCGGCAAGCGCCTGGTCTATACCAATGGCTCGCTCAAACATGCCGAGAATGTGCTGGCCCATCTGGGCATCGACCATTTGTTCGACGATATTTTCGACGTCGAGGCCGCCGGCTTCACGCCCAAGCCGCATCGCGCCGGCTTCGACCGCTTCGCCGCGCATTTCGACCTGCCGGTGCCAAAATCCGTCCTGTTCGAGGATTCGGTCCGCAATCTGAAAACCGCGCACGAAATGGGGTTCACAACCGTCCTCATCCGCGCGAAGGAAGGCCTGCGCACCGAAGATGCCGCCGCACCCGGCGATCATCCCGAGCATGTCCATTTTGCCGCTGACGATCTGACGACGTTTCTGGGGCAAATGCGGACATCGACCAAACCGGAGAGCTGACATGACCGACCGGATCCAGACCCTGATTGAAACCGCCTGGGATGATCGCGACGCGATCTCGACCGAAACCGCGGGCGAAATCCGCGCGGCGGTCGAGGCGGCAACGCTATTGCTCGATAGCGGCAAGGCAAGGGTTGCCGAACGGTCAGGCAATGGCGACTGGACGGTCAATCAATGGCTGAAGAAGGCGGTTCTGCTCTCCTTCCGCCTCAATCCGATGGGTCTGATCGCTGGCGGCGTCGCCGGAGCGGGCTGGTGGGACAAGGTTCCATCGAAATTCGAGGGCTGGGGCGAAGCCGAATTCAAGGCCGCCGGCTTTCGCGCCGTGCCGCCCTGCGCCGTGCGCCGCGGCGCCTATATCGCGCCGGGCGTGGTGCTGATGCCCTCCTATGTCAATCTCGGCGCCTATGTCGATGAAGGCACGATGGTCGATACCTGGTCGACCGTCGGCTCCTGCGCCCAGATCGGCAAACGGGTGCATATCTCCGGCGGGGTTGGCATTGGCGGCGTGCTGGAGCCCTTGCAGGCCGGCCCTGTCATCATTGAGGATGACGTCTT
>JBNMNI010000025.1:0-9826 GCA_051275375.1 Maricaulis sp.
GATGCAATTCGGTCAGGAAGCGTGCATGGCCGGTCTTGCCAACGAAAGGCATGCCGGTGGCCAGCACCGCTTCATCGAGCTGGGTACGGCCGGCGACGCGCAGGCGGCGATCGGCGAGCCAGGCGCCACGGCCCTTTTCAGCGTGAAACATTTCGTCGGTTGCCGGATTGTAGACCACGCCGGCAACCAGCTCACCCTCGCGCTCCAGCGCGATGGAGACGGCGAAATGCGGCATGCCGTGCAGATAATTCGTCGTGCCGTCGAGCGGGTCGACGATCCAGCGGTGCGAACGGTCCGAACCTTCGACAATGCCGCGCTCTTCCATCAGGAAGCCATAGCCCGGACGCGCCGTCATCAGGCGGTCATAGATGATCTCTTCGGACTTGTGGTCGGCCATCGAGACGAAGTCGGCTGGCCCCTTCTTGGAATATTGCAGGTGTTCGACATCGCGAAAATCGCGGTTGAGCTTGCGTCCGGCGCGGCCGGCGACATCGACCATGACTGTCAGAAGGGGAGAAAGCGTGCCCACAGGATCAATCCGCCCGCTTCACATAGGAACCGTCTTCGGTATTGATCACGACGCGCTCGCCGGTACCGACGAAAGGCGGCACCACGGTACGGATACCGTTTGCGAGAATGGCAGGCTTGAAGGAATTGGCAGCGGTCTGCCCCTTCTGGACCGGCTCGGTCTCGGTGATTTCCAGCGTCACGAATTGCGGCAGGGTGATGCTGATCGGACGTTCCTCGTGGAATTCGACCGTCACATGCATGCCGTCCTGCAGATAGGCAGTGCGTTCCTCGCCGACGAAATCCTTGCGCAGCTCGATCTGCTCATAGGTTTCCTTGTCCATGAAGGTCAGCGTCTCGCCACTGTCGAACAGGAAAGTCTGGTCGCGCTGCTCGAGACGGACGCGCTCGACCTTGTCGGCGGCGCGGAAGCGTTCATTGAGTTTGCGGCCGTCGAGCAGGTTTTTCAGCTCGACCTGGGCAAAGGCACCGCCCTTGCCTGGCTTGACGTGGTCGGTCTTGACGGCGACCCAGAGCGTATCCTGGTGCTGCAGCACATAGCCGGGGCGGATTTCGTTACCGTTGATTTTCATGCAGTCACCTATTGGGAAACCTTGCGCACGGCCCTTTGGCCGCTGAGTGGCGCTCTCCTATCAGCGGGGACAGGTATGGGCAAGCGGCACGGCACTTGGACCTAGCGCAGCGCCTCGACCTGGGCCCGGATACGCTGTTGCACGGCCATCGGCAGGGCTCGCTCCAGACCTGCCTGCAGCCGGTCGCGATCGGGATCGACCACCGGCGCGCCAAGCGCATCGACAGCGGCCATCAGGGTCCAGCCATAAGCCGTTTCCAGATCCGCTGTCACCCCGTCGCCGCGCGCCAGGGCATAGGCATAGAGGAACTGGCTCTCGGCATCACCACCACGCGCGCCCTGGGCAAACCAATAGGCCGCCATGGCCGGATCGGGATCGGCACCGCGGCCCTGATACAGCATCAGCCCGTATTGCCCCTCGGCCGGCGCATAGCCGCTCTCGGCAGAAATCCGCATCCAGCGCAGCGCAGAGGCATCATCCTGTGAGCCACCCTCGCCGGCCGCCCACATCATGGCGGCCTGGAAGGCCGCCTCGGCATGGCGATTGCTGGCAGCGCGTTCATACCAGCTGCGCGCGCCGGACGGATCGGCGCCGCCGCCAATACCGGCATCGAGCAATTGCGCCAGCTGATACATGCCCTCGGGCGAGCCCTGCTGAGCTGCGCGCTCGGCCCATTCGCGGGCCAGCAGGGCGTCCTGGGGAATCGGCGAATTCTTCAGCTCGAGGGCAAAGCCGACCATGGCATTGACATGCCCGGCGCGCGCCGCGCGTTCAAACCAGGTGCGCGGCGATCCGAGACCGAGCGAGGCATCGTCCAGCCTCGCCAGCAAGGCAAGCTGATAGAGCGCAACCGGCGCTTCCTGCTCGGCGGCACGGCGAAACCATTGCGTTGCAGCGGCATAGTCCGGCTCGCCGGTCAGCCCGTCGCGGGCAATCATGCCGGCGAGCATGGCCGCCTCGGTATTGCCGCCGGCCGCTGCTGCCTCGGCATATTGCCGCGCCAGCACCCAGTCCTGGCCGATATAGGCGATCTGGGCACGATAATAGGCGGCACCCGCAGCATTGAGCCCCGTCGGGACATCCGCCTCGGCCGCGTCCATGCCGGCAATGGCCGCGTCCTGGACCTCCTGCGGCAACAGCATCAATTCGGTCGGAAAAGCCTCCTGCGGCGCGGCGGCAGCGGGCGGCGTTTCCAGATCAACTTGCGCCAGGGCAGGCGCGGCGAGCGCGAGGCTCAGGCAAAGGGCAGGAAAAATCTTCATCGCGCCTATCAGCGATGCGATTGCGGCAAGGTCAAGACCGCGTCGTCGAAGCTGAGGCATTTGTAACCTCGGGACGGCCGTCTCAGCGCGGCGCGCACAGAGCGTTGAAGGCGATCACCGCTGCTGCAGCGCCCTCGGGGTGCTGCCAGACGCCTGCGGACACGGCGAGGAAATCAGCACGCGCCTCGATCAGTGGCCCGGCATTCTCGACCGTAATGCCGCCGATTGCGACGCAGGGCAATTCGAACACCTCGACCCACCATTTGATAAGGTCGATATCGGCCTGGTGGCTGACGTCCTTGGTGGTGGTGGGGAAAAAGGCGCCAAAGGCGACATAATCGGCACCGGCCTCGCCGGCCAGCATCGCCAGATGGCGGCTGTCATGGCAGGTCACGCCGATCGTGCGATCCTTGCCAAGCAGGGCGCGGACCTCCTTGACGCTGCCATCGCCCTGCCCGAGATGCACACCGTCACAGCCCAGCTCAAGCGCCAGCGCGGCATCGTCATTGAGGATCGCCGCAACGCCATGCGCCTGGGCCAGCGCGATCAAGGGCGGCGCCAGCCGGCGGATCTCGTCCGGTTCATGGTCCTTGAGCCGGATTTGCAGCGCCGCGACATCGCCGCTCGCCAGCGCCTCGGCCAGGGTCTCGGGAAATTGCGCGTCAATGCGCGGCGGCGTGATCAGGTAGAGCTGGGTTGTCATGGCTGGGTTTTGACCGATTTCGCGCCGGATGGCCAGTGCGCGTGACGCTGGCGAGCGCGTGGAAAGGGGGGCATAGCCCCTCGCCAACTGCGCATGATGATGTTTGTTCATCTCGCCGTCATCGGCCACGGCGCATGGTGCGCTGCATCAACCGACGGCCTTGTTCCGGTCGTCCCTTTCCAAGGGAATTGCATGTCCATGAAAACCGTACTCGCAGCATCTATCGCCGTCCTCGCTCTGGCCGGCTTTGCCTCGGCGCAGAATGTGTCCCTGACGCCAAGCTATGGGTCGGTCTCCCTGAGCCCTGGGTTCATGCCCGACCCCTACGAAATCGACGTTGTCGCCGGTGGCTCGATTGATGCCGCCTCGATCGAGGGCAATTGCGTCGGCATGATCGCCGATGCTCCGGATTTCCGCCTGCAATACACCGGCGGCGGCTCGCAATTATTTGTCGGCGTCGTCTCGTCGACCGATACCACGCTGGTCGTCAATGGCCCGGACGGTACCTGGTATTGCGATGACGACTCCAATGGCTTCAACCCGGTTGTCGGCGGCGACAGCCCGGATGCCGGTCAGTATGACATCTGGGTCGGCACCTATGGCGACGGCACCGCGCCAGCGACGCTGTTCATCACCGAATTCTCCCAGTAAGCCTTTCGCAGTCCGAAACGAGAACGGGGCCCGCTTGCGGGCCCCGTTTTTGTTTGTGGCGAAGGCGGTAAGGCACGGTGCGATCAGGCGCCGGCCAATTCCTTTTCCATCGCCGCATCATATTCGCCCAGGGATGCAAGGCTGTTCATCCTGGCGCGGTGGTTAAAGGCGGCCTGGGCTGCCTTGACGTTTTCCGGCTTGCCGCCCCAGGTCATCAACGGGGCATGCTGCAGCGCGCGGCCATAGGAGAAGCTGACCGGCCAGGGCAGGTCATAGCTTGCGGTGATCGCATTGAGATGCGCGGTGGCGTCCTCGTCCGACTGGCCACCGGAGAGGAAGGCGATGCCCGGCACGGCGGCCGGCACGCAATTGGCCAGGCACTGCATCGTCATGTCGGCAACTTCCTCGATACCGGCACGGTCCGTATTCTTCGACCCGGAAATCACCATGTTCGGCTTCAGGACTGTCCCTTCAAGGACGACGCCCTGGTCGAACATCTCGCGATAGAGAGTCTTGAGCGCGAATTCGGTCACTTCATAGCAGCGCTCGATCGAGTGATCGCCATCCATGATGACTTCCGGCTCGACGATCGGGACGATATTGGCTTCCTGGCACAGGGCCGCATAGCGGGCCAGCGCGTGCATATTGGTGTTGATGCAATACTGGCTCGGCATGGTTTCATCGCCATTGCGGCCGATATTGATCACGGCGCGCCATTTGGCGAAACGGGCACCGAGCGCGTAATAATCGGCGAGACGATCGCGCAGGCCATCCAGGCCCTCGGTGATCATTTCACCTTCGCTGCCGGCCAGACCCTTGGCACCGGCATCGACCTTGATGCCCGGGATCGCACCGGCATCCTGGATCAGCTTGGCCAGCGGCGTGCCGTCCTTGGCCTTCTGGCGGATGGTCTCATCATAGAGGATGACGCCGGAGATGTATTCGCTCATCGCCGGCTCGGTGCGGAACAGCATTTCGCGCCAGTCGCGGCGATGATCGGCGGTGTTCTCCAGCCCGATCAGCGCAAAGCGCTTGCCGATCGTGCCGGTGGATTCATCCGACGCCAGCAGGCCCTTGCCGGGCGCCACCATGGCACAGGCGGTTTCGTTGAGTTGGTCGAGATCCATCTTGTCATCCCCAGCTTGGTTCGATCGTCATCATCATCTGTTGGGCTCCTTCTATACAGAGCCCGGCCAAATCCCAAGGCGGAACCGGCCAATCTTTTGTTTTCGCCGCTGCAGCGTCAGGCGTCGATGCTGTCGCGCTGCATCAGCGCCTCGACGCCAGGCAAGACCTTGCCTTCCATCCACTCCAGGAAGGCACCGCCCGCCGTCGAAATGAAGGTGAAATCATCGGCAACGCCAGCCTGGTTGAGCGCCGCGACCGTATCACCGCCGCCACCGACCGCAACGAGGCCATGCTCGCGCACGGCGCGGGCGACATGTTCGGCCACGGCCATTGTGGCTGCTTCGAAGGGAGAGGTCTCGAATGCGCCCAGCGGGCCGTTCCAGATCAGCGTCTTGCAGGTATCGATCACCTGGTTCAGCGCCACCACCGTGCCGGGTCCGCAATCGAGGATCATCTCGCCGGGACCGACATCCTGCACCGAAGTCAGCCGCGTTTCCGGATTCGGCTTGAACTCGCTGGCCAGCACAACATCGCTCGGCAGGATCAGCTTGCAGCCGGCTTCCTCGGCCGCGACCAGAATCATCCGCGCCGTATCGGCCAGATCCGTTTCACACAGGCTGGCGCCGACCTTGATGCCCTGCGCGTGCAGCAGCGTATTGGCCATGCCGCCGCCGACGAAGAGGATATCGACCCGCTTCACCAGATTCTTGAGCAGATCGATCTTGGAGGACACTTTGGCGCCGCCGACCAGGGCGATCAGGGGCCGCTCGGGCTTGTCCAGCGCCGCGACGAGATGATCGATCTCGCGCTGCATCGCCAGACCGGCATAGGCGGGCAGAAAATGCGTCACGCCCTCGGTCGAGCCATGAGCGCGGTGCGCAGCCGAGAAGGCGTCGTCGACATAGATATCGCCGAGCCGGGCCAGGGCTTCGGCAAAGCCGGGATCATTGGCCTCCTCGCCGGCCTCGAAACGCGTGTTCTGCAGCAGCAGCACATCGCCAGCGGCCATGTCGGCGACGGCAGCGGCGGCATCGTCACCGACCACATCATCGACGAAATCAACGGCATCGCCGATCAGATCGGCCAGCGGCTGCGCCACAGGCTCCAGCGACAGTCCGGACACACGACAGCCCTTGGGGCGACCGAAATGGGACAGGAGAATGATCTTCGCACCGGCGTCGCGCAGGTATTCGATCGTCGGCAGGGCCGATTGCAGGCGGGTATCATCGGTGACGATGCCATCGCGCATCGGCACGTTGAAATCGACGCGAACGAGCACGCGCTTGCCGGCCACGTCAGCGTCCTGGATGCGGCGGATTTTGATCATGGCCTGTCCTCGCCCCAGCGTGATTAAAGCAACCGGCCCATCGCCACGGCCGTATCGACCATGCGGCAGGCAAAGCCCCATTCATTGTCATACCAGGTCATCACCCGGACCAGGCGCTCATCGATGACATTGATCTTGTCGATGGCGACAATCGAGGAGCGGCTGTCGTGATTATAGTCGATCGAGACCAGCGGAATGCTGTCATAGCCCAGCACGCCCTTCATCGGACCATCGGCGGCGGCGATCACGGCGTCGGACAATTCCTTCACCGTGGTGGCGCGCGAGGGCACGAAGACCAGATCGATCAGCGACACATTCGGGGTCGGCACACGCACGGCAGCGCCGTCGAGCTTGCCGATCAGTTCCGGCAGCACCAGGCCGACGGCCTTGGCGGCGCCGGTCGAGGTCGGGATCATCGACAGGGCAGCGGCGCGGGCGCGGTGCAGATCCTTGTGATTGCGGTCCAGCGTCGGCTGGTCGCCGGTATAGGCGTGAATAGTGGTCATGTGACCGCGCTCAATGCCGACAGCGTCATTGAGCACCTTGGCAACCGGCGCCAGGCCATTGGTGGTGCATGAGGCGTTGGAGACGATGATGTCTTCGGCCGTGAGTTTGTCGTGATTGACGCCATAGACAATCGTCTTGTCGGCATTCTTGGCCGGAGCCGAGCACAGCACGCGTTTGGCGCCGCTCTCGATATGGGCCATGGCGGCGGCCCTGTCGTTGAACTTGCCGGTGCACTCCATCACCAGATCGATCCCCATTGCCTTCCAGGGCAATTGCTTGGGATCGCGATTGGAGACTTTCATGATGCGGCCGAAACCGGCATCGAGCCAGTCTTCGCCGACCTCGATCTTGCCGGGATAGCGGCCGTGCACGCTGTCATAGGTGAGAAGGTGGGCATTGGTTTCCGGCGTCGAGCTGTCATTGATCGCCACGACTTCGACTTCGCCCCAGCGCTGATTCTCGAGAACCGCACGCAATGCGAGACGGCCGATGCGGCCAAAACCGTTGATCGCTACCCGAAGGGCCATTGCCAGTCTCCTCAATACCTGTCGCTTGAATTCGGCGCGGATTTACCCGCCTTTCAGGCCGCAGTCCACCGCAGGATTGCGGCAAAACAGCGTCGCTGTGCATTTCTCGGCCCCTGCCAGGGGGGCTCGAACTGTGCCAGTACAGTGCTTCACCTGCCCGACCGCAGAGCGGGGACTTGAAATGAAACTGTACGCCTGCGAGAAACAGAGTAGACAACCATACAAACATCATGGGCGGGTGCCGGAATTATGAAAGTTATCGTTCTTGGTGGGGACGGCTTCTGCGGATGGCCGACAGCCCTTCACCTCTCCAATCTTGGCCATGACATCGTCATCGTCGACAATCTCTCGCGCCGGAAAATCGACGTCGAGCTGGAAGTGGAATCGCTGACGCCGATCCGGCCGATGACCGAACGCCTTGCCGCGTGGAAAGAAGTTTCCGGCCGCGATATCCGTTTCGTGAACATGAATATCGGCAAGGATTTCCAGGAATTCATCGATCTGATCGAGGAAGAAAAACCCGACACGATCGTACATTTCGCCGAACAGCGCGCCGCGCCCTATTCGATGAAATCGGCCCGCCACAAACGCTATACCGTCGACAATAATCTCAACGCCACCAATGACGTGCTCGCGGCGATCGTCGAAAGCGGGCTGGACATCCATCTCGTGCATCTCGGCACGATGGGCGTTTATGGCTATGGCACGGCGGGCATGAAGATCCCCGAGGGCTATCTCAAGGTGAAGGTCCAGACCGATACCGGGCTGCAGGATCAGGAGATCCTCTATCCGGCCAATCCGGGTTCGATCTATCACATGACCAAAACCCAGGATCAGCTCTTCTTCCATTTCTACAACAAGAACGACAAGGTGAAGATCACCGATCTCCACCAGGGCATTGTCTGGGGCACCCAGACCAATGAGACCAAGCGCGATGAGCGCCTGATCAACCGTTTCGATTATGACGGCGATTACGGCACCGTGCTCAACCGCTTCCTGATGCAGGCCGCCGTCGGCTATCCGCTCACCGTGCACGGCACCGGCGGCCAGACGCGCGCCTTCATCCATATCCAGGACACGGTGCATTGCGTCCAGATCGCGGTCGAGAACCCGCCCAAGGATGGCGACAAAGTGCGCATCTTCAACCAGATGACCGAAACCCACCGGGTTCGCGATCTGGCCAATATGATCGCCGAAATGGCGCATGCCGAAGTGCAGCTGGTTCCCAATCCGCGCAATGAAGCGGACGAGAATGATCTGCATGTCGAGAATGACACCTTCCTGCAGATGGGCCTGAAGCCGATCACCCTCGCCGCCGGCCTGATGGAAGAAGTCACCGACATCGCCCACAAATACGCGATCCGCTGCGACAAACGCAAAATCCCCTGCATCTCCTATTGGGGCAAGGGCCGCGAAGATGCCGCTGCCGCGACACCGGCGGCCGAGGTCACCAAGATCGCGGGGTAATTCCTTCGGTCTGCTGAATTGAAAAGGGCGCCTCCAGGGGCGCCCTTTTTTGTTTGCCCCATCTTCGTCATCCCGATGACGATCGGGACCCAGTTCATCGAATGAAACGGTTCCAAGCTTGTCTCCGGCCAGTTTTACGAACTGGGTCCTGACCTTCGTCAGGATGACGCTCTGTTTAGCGTCTCACAAAACAAGCTGAACCCGGTGCAATTGATCAGGGACAGCCCTGCAGGCCACACCAGCCAGGACTGACTACCGGTGGGGACGTGATGGTTGGGCCGCGCAGGCATCTGGAGAAGGTCAGCCCTCCAGCGCCCGCACCAGCCGTTCCATAAACCCGCAACACTGATCCAGCTGGTCAATCGCGACGAATTCATCCGGCTGATGCGCCTGGCTGATCGATCCCGGGCCGCAGACGACGACGGAGAGGCCCGCGGCCTGGAATTGCCCGGCCTCGGTGCCATAGCTGACGACGCGGGTGGAATTATCGCCGGTGAGCTGGCGCGCCAGGCGTTCGGCGCCGCCGTCGGCCTCGCGGGCGAAGGCCGGCACGTTGGAGCGCACTGTAACTGTGACGCTGGCTTCAGGCGCGGCCTGGCGCATCTTGGCTTCGACGGCAGCGGCACGCGTGCGCAGGCCGGCCTCGATCGCGTGCGGATCATCCCAGGGTGCCGGGCGGATCAGGCAGCCGAACTGGGCATCGAGCGCCAGGATGTTGAGCGCGGTGCCGCCCTTCATTTCGCCGATCGTCAGCGTGCCGAAAGGCGGGGTGTAGGGGCTGTCATCAGGCGCGGCCGCTTCCATTTCAGCGGCGCAATCGACCAGGTACTGCATCAGCGGCACAGCATGGGTGACAGCGCAGGCACCATCACGCACCAGGCTGGAATGCGCCTCGCGGCCGCGCAGCTTCACCACCATCGAGAACAGGCCCTTATGGGCGGTGACGACTTTCATATCGGTCGGCTCGCCGACAATGACGGTCGCGGGCTTGACCGGACCGGCCATAATTTTCTCGATCATCGCCGGTGCGCCGATACAGCCGATCTCCTCGTCGAAGGAGAGCGCGATATGGACTGGTCGTTTCAGCTTCGCGGCGGCGAACATCGGCGCCAGAGCGAGAATGCAAGCAGAGAAGCCCTTCATGTCACAAGTGC
>JBNMNI010000026.1:0-9787 GCA_051275375.1 Maricaulis sp.
CCAACGCCATCGTCTATGTCCGCGACGGTGCCACGGCCGGTATCGGCATGGGCCAGACCAGCCGGCTCGAAGCCGCCCGCCTGGCCCAGCGCAAGGCGCAAGCCACCGCGGAAGAGAATAATTGGGAGACGCCTCACACCCAGGGCTCCGCCTGCGCGTCCGACGCTTTCTTCCCCTTTGCCGACGGTCTGAAGGCTGCGATCGAGGCCGGCGCGACAGCGATTATCCAGCCGGGCGGCTCAATCCGGGATGATGAAGTGATTGCGGCCGCTGATGAGGCCGGTCTGGCCATGGTCTTCACCGGCATGCGGCACTTCCGGCACTAGTCTGGCTGCTGGTGCCGGCCAGGCCGGCCTGGGACAATGTGAATCAACTAAACATTGACGTGCCCGGCCGCAACGCCACACTTGGGCCCATGTTGATCAAATTCCTCATCCGGGCGGTTCCCGCCTCCATCGCTCTCGCCGCGACCGGACTGGCAGCCTATGCCAGTGCCAATGTGGTCGGCTTCGGCGTGCCCCACCGCTCGCTGGACGAGCAGGTCGAGCTGATCCGGCCTTTCACGGACATCCGTATCCCGGCCGAGATGGAAGGTCCCGTGCCGGCGATCCTGATGTTTCACGGCTGTGGCGGGCTGCGCCAGGTGCAGGAAGATTACGCCCGATCGGCGCTCGATGCGGGCTATGGCGTGCTGATTATCGGCTCCAATGCGGCGCGCGGCATTGACCGGTTTGCGGCCATGAGCCAGGTCTGCACCGGCCTGCGCCTGTGGGGCCGCGAACGCGCAGCCGACGTCTTCGCCGGACTGGTTCTGGCGCGCGAAGATGAGCGCATCGATGCCTCACGTCTCGGTTTGATTGGCTGGAGCCATGGCGGCTGGACCGTGCTGGAAGCCCTCGATGATGCCGGCCGCAACGCAGCCCCGGAAGCCCTCGATATCGGCAGCAGCGACGCTCCGGACCTTGCCGGGGTTCGCACCGCGATGACGCTCTACCCCTATTGCGGCTTTCCTATGCGCAGCGATGGCAGGGAATATACCCAGGAGATTCCGCTGCACGCCATCCTGGCCGCCAATGATCTGATCGCTCCGCCAGCCGATTGCGAACGCCTGTTCGAACGCTCGGAAGCGGCTGGTCATGCCGTCGATTTCCAGACCTGGCCCGACCAGACCCATGCGTTCGACGAACCCAATCCGCCGCCCGACCCTCGCATCGTCTACGATGCGGATGCGGCCGCGCAGGCACGCAGCCGCTGGATTGCGATCCTCAACCGCGAACTGGCACCGGGCTGAAGCCTTTTCAGCAAAAACGGGCACCGGTTCTGCGGTTCGAAACCACCAGAGCGTACCGGCGCCGGATCGATGACCTTCAGATCAATGATCCGGCTCTAGGGCTGAGCTGCAGACGCCATTTCACCCAGCTGCGTTGAGACGATCGACAGCTTGGACAATGTCCAGGCGCCCGATTCGTCCAATTGGCGCTGGATTAGATCGACCCGGTCTGCCTCATCGCTATTGACGGTATTCCAGGCTGCAACCAGCGAATCCGCCCAATCCCGCGATGGTGCCTCGACGCCGCCGGCCAGCGAGCCACCGGCCTGGGCTGCGAACCGCATCGCCGACGCCGCCAGCGCCTGCTGGCTCGCATAGAGATCTTCCATCAGGCGGCGAACCGCAAGACGGTCCCAATGCAGCTCGGACGAGACTTCCCCGCCGAGGCCGCGCAGGCGATCGAAACGGAAGCGCGCGCCGATCGCATGGTAGATATACGCCGTTGAGGCCAGCGGCCAGTCGCTGCGAACCGACATGTCGATCACATCGGTCGATGAGGTCAGTGGCCGCAATTCGGCCACCGCCTCGGCGAGCGCGGCGGGCGCTCCGGCAGCGATGAATTTCTGTTTGCGCGAACGCACACCCTTGCGCTCGTGTTCGGA
Source organism: Maricaulis sp. (assembly GCA_051275375.1). GTDB lineage: Bacteria > Pseudomonadota > Alphaproteobacteria > Caulobacterales > Maricaulaceae > Maricaulis. The sequence goes on from JBNMNI010000026.1 coordinate 1,933, forward strand.
GATGATCTCATGCGCCATCGAGCGCAATTCCTGCACGCCGTCCTGATAGCTCTGGATCACCGCGCCGATCGTTTCCTGATTTGACGGAGCGCGTCCGCGGCTGCGCCGGACCAGCCAATAGGTCTGGCGCCGCAGCAGTCGGATGATCTCTTCATGCAGTTCGATCTGCACCGCAGCAGGGGCCTTGTTGTCGAGCTGGTTGATCTCGTGGGTCAGTTCGGAATAGCCGAAGATCTGCCGTCCAGCCTCGAAGGCCTGGGCAATCGCCGGCACGGCCGCGGCGGTCGAGTCGATCGCACGGTGGATGAAGGTCGGCCCGCCCAGATTGATCATCTCATTGGCCAGCACTGTGGAGACGATTTCGCGCTTCAGCCGGTGCCCATCCATGGCCTCGGTATAAGTGTGCAGCCCGGCGGGGAAGTAATTGACCAGCATGGCGTGCAGATGTGGATCATCGGGGACATCCGAGGCGACCAGCTGATCGAACAGGGTGATCTTGGCGTAGGAAATCAGCACCGCCAGCTCGGGCCGGGTCAGACCCAGGCCGCGATCTTTCAGGCTGCGCATCGCCTCGAGATTTGGAAGGCCCTCGACCTCCCGGTTCAGCTGTCCGGCGGTTTCGAGCCGGGCCATGAAGCGCTCATGGGCGTCAAGGTCGGCGACGCTGGAATGCTCGGCCAGGGACAGGGCCAGCGTCTGGTCGTAATTGTGCTGCAGCACGTGCCTGGCGACATCATCGGTCATCGATTCGAGCAACACGTCGCGCTCGGCCAGGGTCATCGCCCCGCCGCGCACCATTGGCCGCACGAGGATCTTGATATTGACCTCATGGTCCGAACTGTCGACGCCGGCCGAATTGTCGACGAAATCGGCATTCGCCCGGCCGCCGAGGCGGCTGTATTCGATCCGGGCGGCCTGGGTGATGCCCAGATTGGCACCCTCTCCGATGACTTTCGCCCGCATTTGCGTCGCATTGATGCGCAAGCCGTCATTCGTCTTGTCGCCAACTTCGCCATGCTGCTGGTGGCTGGCTTTGACATAGGTGCCGATCCCGCCAAACCATAATAGTTCGACATCGGCCTTGAGCAGCGCATGCATCAGCTCGGCCGGGCTGGCGCTGGGCGTCTTCAGCCCTGTCAGGGAGCGGATTTCGTCAGACAGGGGCAGGGATTTGTCGCCGCGCGAGAAAATCCCGCCGCCGGCGGAGATCAGTGAACGATCATAGTCCTGCCAGGAGCTACGCGGCAGATCGAACAGCCGTTTGCGCTCATCCCATAGACGGTCACTATCGCCCGGATTCGGATCGATGAAAATGTCCCGGTGGTCGAAGGCGGCGAGCAGGCGGATTTTCTTCGACAGCAGCATGCCATTGCCGAACACGTCGCCGGACATGTCGCCGACGCCGATCACGGTGAAGGGCTCGGTCTGGATATCCTTGTTCAATTCCCGGAAATGGCGCTTGACCGATTCCCAGCCCCCGCGGGCGGTAATGCCCATTTTCTTGTGGTCGTAACCGGCCGAGCCGCCCGAGGCGAAGGCATCGCCGAGCCAGAAATCGAACTCGTCGGTCGCCAGACCATTGGCGGTATCGGAGAAGGTCGCCGTACCCTTGTCGGCCGCGACCACCAGATAGGGGTCATCGCCATCCCAGCAGACCGTCGCCGCTGGATGAAGCACGACATCATCGACAATATTGTCGGTGATATCGAGCAGGCCGCGGACGAAGGTCTTGTAGGCTTCACGCCCGCCCTCGAAGATCTCGTCGCGCGAACCATTGCGTGGCAGGGTCTTGGGATAGAAGCCGCCCTTCGAGCCAACCGGCACGATGACGGCATTCTTGACTTGCTGCGCCTTGACCAGTCCAAGCACTTCGGTGCGAAAATCATCGCGCCGGTCCGACCAGCGCAGCCCGCCACGCGCCACAGGACCGAAACGCAGGTGCACGCCCTCGACATCCGGAGACCAGACGAAGATCTCCCGATAGGGTTTGGGCAGGGGCAGATCGACCAGCGAGGCGCTGTCGATCTTGATCGAGATCCGCGGCTTGACCTTTCCAGCCTCATCGCTCTGATAGAAATTGGTCCTGAGCGTAGCCTGGATCAGCGCAAACATGCGGCGCAGGGCCCTGTCATGATCGAGGCTGCGAACCGCGTCGAGCCGGGCAAGGATCTGCTTGCCGATCTCCGCGGCCGCATCGACACGCGCCTTGTGCTCGCCGTCGAAAGCGGGGTCGAATTTGACACGTGCCAGTTCGAGCATGCCGCGGGCGATGTCCGGATAGGCGGCCAGCGCCTCTTCCTGGATCGCCTGCGACGGATCGAGGCCGGTCTGCTGGCGATAACGGGCACAGGTGCGCAGGAAGGCGGCTTCGCGCCAGGTGACGCCAATTTCCACGATCAGCCGGTTGAAACCATCATCCTCGGCGCGGCCTTCGGCCATCGCCAGCAGCGCGTCTTCAAGCTTTGGACCCAGTTCTTCGAGCGACTGGTGTTTGAGCGCATCGGAGCGGATCTCGAAATCATGGACATAGGCCCGGTCGACCAGCTCGCCATTGCGGCCGCGGCGATCGACCGGAAACCCGGTCTCCTGCACGACATAGACACCGAGATTTTCCAGCACCGGCATCACCCGCGACAGGGAGACCGGCTTGCCGACCCGATAGATCTTGAGACGCAATTCAGTCTGCTTGTCGTCGACTTCGCGATAGACGCGCACCGCGACCTTGTCGCTTGAATCGAGCGATTCCAGCTTGAGCACATCGGCCAGCGCTTCGCGGGAATCATAGAGTTCGCGGTAACCGGCCTTGAAGGCGTCCTGATAGGCCGGCATGCGCAGGCGGATCGTCTCCGAGGCAGTCCGCCGGACATGGGATTCCAGATCGTCTTCCCAGGTCCGCGACAGCCGTGTCACGCGCCGCTCGAGTTCGGCAACATCCGGCTCGGGATGATCGAAGGGGTTGAGGCCGATGATGAAGTGGACGCGCGCCAGCGAACTGTCGCCGAATTGCGGATAATAGGCCGAGAGCCGCCCGCCAAAGGCTTCGCGGATCAGCTCGCCGGCCTGTTCTCGAACCTGCGAGTTATAGCGTTCGCGCGGCATGAAGAGCAGCGCCGAGACAAATCGGTCGAACTGGTCGCGGCGAATGAAGAGCTTGGTGCGCGGCCGGTCGTGCAGGTGCAATATGCCCAGGCAGATTTCCAGCAGATCATTCTCGTCGGTCTGGAAAAGCTCGTCGCGCGGAAAATTCTCGACCGTATTGCGCAATTTCTTCGCATTATGCGTGCCCGGCGCCTTGCCGGCCCGTTCGAGCACGCGGCGCACCTTGCGGCGGATCAGCGGCACCAGCGAGGCGCTCTGGTCATAGGCTTCAGCGGTGAACAGGCCAACGAAACGGGATTCGCCGATCACGGCCCCGTCCTCGCGATACCGTTTGACGCCGATATAATCCATATAGACGCGGCGATGGACGCGCGATTTCATATTGCCCTTGGCAACAATGATCGGCGTCGGCTCGCGCAGGAAAGTCTCGATTGCCGGCGTCAGGACCGCAGGCTCGGAACCCTTGCGCAGCACATGCCGTTCCGGGTCGCGCAACACGCCGCGCCCCGAATCCAGCCGGACGCGGGGATGGCGGTCTGCCATCGAGCCATCTTCACTGACATCGAAATCATAGACGCGGCAGCCGAGGAAGGCGAAGTGATCGTCGCGCAGCCAGCGCAGGAATTCCAGCGATTCAGCGATTTCTTCCGGTGAGGCCAGCGTCGTGGCCTGCTCGAGATGGGCGATGGAATCATCCATCTGGGCCCGCATGTCGGACCAGTCCTCGACGGCGACGCGTACATCGTCGAGCGTCGCGGTGACGCCTTCGATCAGGGTGCGCCGGGAGAGCTCGTCGAGCTCGGGCAGGTGCACCTGGATCATTGATTCGGCGAGACAGCGCCCGCCCTCGGCAACACGCTCGCCCTGGGCATTGCGCCGGACCTGGACGATGGGGTGGAACATGGCGATCACGTCATGCCCCTGGGCACCGATCTCGCCCATCACGGAGTCGACGATAAACGGCCGGTCGCGACCGATGATTTCGAGCACATCGCGCGGCAGCTCGACGCCGTCAGCCCGCTGGGCCGTGCGCATCCTTACCAGGATGTCGTCGCTGGCGCGGCGATCACCAAAGGCCCAGAACTCGACGGTCAGTGCCGCGAGGTCATCGGCTGTGACACGCTCGAGATCTTCCGAGAGCGCATCGTCATATATTTGTGAAAAGAAGGAGTTGCCGGTCTCGCCGCACTCACTCCCACACTGTTCCTGCCAGCGGCGCCGGGCCGCTTCCATGAATTCCGCACGCGTATAGGCATGCGCGATTCCGACGACCGCCCCCATGTTACGGCGCTCCTCAGCTCTGGTTGATCATGCCCCTGAACCTAGACCTGTTCGCCACCGGTGCAACCCGGCTACACCGCTGAAAACGCAATCGCGCTATTCTGATCGGGATGGCTGGGTGAATGCGGCACCGCCGGGAAGGGACAGGGGGCCCGGCGGTGCCTGACAGACCTCATTCGGCAGGCTGGGGGGACGCACGTTAGAGGTCTGCGCTTCGCTGGATCCGCTTGGGGGAAACGTCTCCAGGGCATTTAACGGCACGGACACGTAAATCCGTTGCCGTCCCTCATATGGGGAGCACGTCCGCGCATTCCAACCCCGCCGCATCACAGCTTCGTGAACGCTGTCCGGCGGGCCTAATGGGTCTTCCCGTGTGCCTCGACCCGGCTCAACCGGTCAGGCATGTCCGCGCTCTCGAACAGCGCGCGCTGGACGCCGAAACGCAGCACTTCGATCAGATAGGTCAGATCATCATCATTGCTCTCGAGCGCCTTCAACTCGTCCTCGACCAGCGCCAGAACCAGATCCGCGACCTGCAGCCGGTCCCGGTCATTATCGGCACGCCGGATATCCGGGAAATATTGCGATAAGGATCTCTGTGTCATCTGCCCATTCCAATCGTTTTCAGGGTTGGAGTCTCCGGCGATCGCAACCAGGTTTCCACAACGTCCGCCAGGGACATTGTGCTGGTGAGGCGATCGATCAGATCGAAGGAAATATCGCGCACGCTCGAGGCCGAGCGCGGCCCGACAGCGCGTCCGCCCACGGCTTCCGGGATCACGGTCAGGCATTGGCCACGCGATACAGCGTCGAACATGGTCGCCATCAGCGAGAACGGCGCCGAGAACCCGACCAGGAAACAGGGTGGACCGGCATAGTGATTGACCATGCGTCCGAAATCCGGGTCCGAATAGGCCGACAGGCCCTTGCGGATGAAGACCGGTTCGCGCGCCCGCGGCCGCAGCCCGTCGATCGGGGCGCCCGGAACGGTTAGGCCGCAATTGATCGCCGGACGATTGCTCTGATACTGACAGTGAAGAATCTGCCATCCGGACAGGCGCGCCGAGCTCAGCAAGTGCCGGATGCGATCAGCAACCTGGGCATTGCTGCCATCATCCTCGGCCTCGCCCGGATCGAGCGATTCGCGCTGGCAATCGAGCAATACGAGGGAAGGCAGGAAACGTGTCATGCCAGCTCCTCCGGACGGCGCTGCTTGCGCGGCGCCCGCCGCAAGGAGCGATCAAACGGCCCTGGCCGGTCCCAGTCACCATCGGGGCGGATGATCGCCAGCGGGTCGGAATCGATTGTGATCGCATTGGCCGGCCGCTCGAGCGGGTGTTCGATCTCGACATATTCATAGTCGGAAAACATGAAACTTGGCCGCCCGGGGCGAACCCGGAATCCGTGCGAGCGCCAATAAGCGACCCGATTGAGCTGGGCATGTCCGAGCACGCTGCGATAGCCGCGGCGAGCGCAATAGCTCAGCGCCTCCTGCATCAGCGCGCGCATCACGCCGTGGCGGCGGAATGTCGGCAATACCGCCGCCCGCTCGACCTTGGCGAAATCGGCAAACCAGCGCAGCCGCAACACACCGACCGGCTCGCTGCCGCGCCAGGCTATCAGGTGCGAGGCCGCGACCAGGTCATTGCCGTCATATTCCTCGTTGTAAGGCGCACGCTGTTCACCCAGATAGGTGACCCCGCGCAGGGTCATCGCCATCACGACATGATCGAAGCTTCGCGCGACAGTGACGCGCATCCGGTCTCGGCTCTCGGCATTCATGCGTAGCTCTCCTGTGCCGGCACGCCGCTGCGGACCGCCAGTCTCTGTGCAAGTCGATGGGGAAAGCCGGTGCTGCCGAACAGGAGCGTCGCTCCGTCGGGCCGCCCAAGCGGGACAAAACCCAGCCGTGACATCAATTTCTGGCCCTGCGCCGAACGGGCGCGGGCATAAACGCGGATATCGCCGTAAACGGCGTACCAGACCGCGAGCAGGCCGCGCAGCGACGCCGCCTGATCCATCGGCGACCGGCCCGCCATGCCCCAGGACAACAGGGCGTGCGCCCGCTCGGTGGGGCCGCACACCCATTCGCGCTTCGCATTGGAAAATCCGAAACGGCCCTCGAGCAGCGCCTCGACCCCAGCCGACGTCAGTGGAATCGATGCCAGCAAGGCATTGGCCTTGCCGCCCTTGCGCCGCAGCTGCAGTGCGCGGCCGGTCCAGGACTGGACGCGCCACAGCGCCTCCGGCCCGGCAATCTCGCCCTCGATCAACTCATCGGCAAGCTGGTGAAATTCTTCGATCTGGTGTTGGTATACCTGCGAGAAACCATGTGGCCCGACAGCTGCATGGAGTTGCTCGTCTTGAAATTGAACGCCGGTCCGGGATCGGCTAGGCTCACTGACTGAACTACGCATCGGGTTTCCCTGTTGAGGATCGACCCAATTGGCTTAGCACCGCCGCCGACATCGCGGCTTCATCGAAGTTGGAATAGTGGATAGTCAGCAAACAGCCATCAGCCTGAGACGCAATGTGTTCGACTGGGACGATCTTCAGATCTTCCATGCCGTTGCGACCACAGGGTCCATGAGCAGCGCCGCTGCGGCATTGGGTTGCCAGCAGCCCACCGTCAGCAAGCGCATGCGCCAGCTCGAGAGCCGCCTCGGCGCCCAGCTGATCGACCGTCGTGCCGATGGTATCGTGCTGACCCAGGCCGGCGAGGCTGCGCTGGACTATGTGCGCACCATGCAGCGCTCGGCGCAGCAACTGGAATCGCGCATTTCCGGAACAGACGCCTCAAGCACCGGCGATGTTACGATTCACGCCTCCGACGGTCTGTCGACCTATTGGCTGTCGCGCCACATGCCGCGCTTCATGCGGGTAAATCCGGGCATAAGCCTGCACATCTTGCGCGCCGATGCCGGGGTTGGGCCCGCCGCAGACGTCTCGATCACTTTTGTCCCGGACAAGGACATGGATGCCCACACCACGCCACTGGGCACCATGCACTACATGCCCTTCGCCTCGCGCGAATTCATCAACACCTATGGCGTGCCGAAATCGACTCACGACGCGCTCAATCTGCGTTTTCTCAAACTGGAACAATATGACCGCGGACTCGCGCTGTGGGAGAACCGGGTTGAAGTCGTTGATGCCTACATAAATTATGCATTCCGGACCGATGTAAGCTCGGTCCTGCTCGAGACCTTGCGGCACGGGGGTGGAATCGCGATGGCGCCTACATATCTTGCTGCATTGTATCCTGACGAATTGGTCGTGCTCGACTATGATATTAGACAAGATGTCCGATTCTGGCTAAAATATATGCCCGGAAGCCAACGTGTAGGACGCACGAAATGTGTTGGCGACTGGATTACCGAAATTTTCGATCCTACAAACAATCCTTGGTTTCGTGAGGAATTCTGCCATCCGGGCGAGTTCTGCGATATCGAAGTGATCAAACCACAGTCGTGAG
>JBNMNI010000027.1:0-9526 GCA_051275375.1 Maricaulis sp.
GTATTGGCTACAACGAAGTCAACACCCTCGAGCTTGGCCTCGATCATGTTGTTGACGGCATTGCCGCCTGCGCCGCCGACGCCAAACACAACAATGCGGGGACGCAATTCGGTCGTTTCAGGAAGGGAGAGATTCAACGTCATGCGAGACCTCGTGGCCGGATGGTTCGGGTAATAAACGATTCACCATGAAGTTTCCGCCACCGACGCTTAAGCGAGAGTTAAACACCACGGAAATTTGCGAAGAAATGCTGCTGGGCGGCATCAGAGGCGGCCGCGGCGAATTCTGCCCGACTCAACCGGCGCGGCGGGCCGATTTCGATTGCCGGCTGGCCCAATTCTCGGTCGCGGCACGCGACTCCAGATACTCCGCGCCGTGTCCCAACGTCCGCATGTTCTCGACGAAGGCGTCAATCGTCGGGTCGGCTCGTCCATCGTGCGAACGGATAACGCCAAAACTCAATTCGTGATTCGAGAAGGCGTGAAAGAATTTTGCGACCTGGGGCGCTTCCGCGACGGCAACACGCATGTCGACCCGCGAGAAATCGAGTACCACCCGATACACCCCGTATTGGTCGATCATGGCCGCGATCTTCTCGATCGTATCCACGGCCGACATCCAGTCTTCATGGCCCTCGAAGATGACCTCGATGTATCCGGCGGCGGGATGGGTGATGACACGATTGAATGACATGCGGGCGACCTATGAAACAAGCCGTCGCTATAGCCTGTTCCGGGCCCGAAAATACTTACCCGGCCGATCATTGATTATGAGAAGCAGCCGGCAGGCGAGGCTGGTCAGAAGCTCTCGGCAAACCAGCGCCAGACGGCACTGCCGCGATCGCTTTCGCGGGCCGGATCGCGCCGGACGCGCGCGCTCGAGAAGCCCCGGACCCGTGGCGGGCCGGCGATGGCCTCCGCAGCGCCGCGGGTCTCCCGGCGCACAACGCCGGCGACGGCGCTGAAGGCCGGTCCAGAGACGGCATCGCCCAGGCCCGTAATCCCGCCAGGCCCGGCAATGCGGACCTGCTTGCCGAACACACGGGCGGCAAGCTCGCCGGTCCCGGGCAATTGCGACGCCCCGCCGGTCAGCACCAGGCGGCGGCCCGAAGTCTTGCTGACACCGGCGGCATCGAGCCGGTCGCGGATCAGCTCGAAGGTTTCTTCCAGCCGCGGCCGGATGATGGAATTGAGCAGGGAACGCGGCGCCGATCCGTAAACCCGGTCGCCGGTCACCGACGGCACTTCGATCATCTGCTGATCATCATCGGGACTGTCCAGCGCCGAGCCGTAGAGCGTCTTCAGACGCTCGGCAGCGGCCAGCGGTGTGGAGAGACCGCGCGCGACATCGGAGGTCACGTGCGAGCCGCCAACCGGCACGGTGTCGATATGCAGCAGGGCGCCTTCGGCGAAGACCGCAGCGGTCGTCGCGCCGGCACCCATATCGATCAGGGTCGCGCCAAGCTGAACTTCATCATCGCCCAGGGCCGAAAGACCCGAGGCATAGGGTGTGGCAACCACGCCCTTGAGATCGAAATGGCAGCGTTCGACACAGGTCATCAGATTGCGCAGCGGCCCGATGGCCGCAGTAATGACATGCACCTCCACGCCGAGCGTGCGACCGAACATGCCGCGCGGATCGCGAATGCCGCGATGATCATCAACCGACCAGGCCAGCGGAATGGCGTGCAGCACCACACGGTCGGCGACGGCAAATTCCGACAGGGCCCCGTCGAGCAGACGGCGCAGATCGCGCTCGGACACCTCGCGCTGCGGCAGATCGATTTCGGCACCGATACGGGTGCTCGAGGGCTGGCCGGCCGACAGGGTTACCGTGACCGAATTGACGGCCTGGCCGGCCATGCGTTCGGCCTGTTCGACCGCCGAGCGGATCGCTTCGGCGGCCTCGTCCATATCGACAATGGCGCCGGCGCGAACGCCGCGGCTTGACTGATGGCCGACGCCGACCACGCGCGGGCGCGGCCCGGCAATCGTCTGATCGGTCTTGGCGATGAAACAGGCAATCTTGGAGGAACCGACATCAAGGGCAGCGCAGACGCCGGGCGTCTTGCCATTGGCACCATTGGCAGCGCTCTGGGGGCGGAGAAACTCGAACACACTCATGCTTCATGCTCCCGCATGCCGGCCGCGGCAGCCCGGTCGGGCAGCGCTCTGACTATCAAATTACCCTGCCCCCGCAGGTCGAAACTTTCTGCCGCCAGACGCAATATGCCGCGCTCGGCCTGCAGACGCGCCAGAATGGCGACCGAAGCGCGGACATCGCCCTCCGGCAGTTTCACATCGGCGCCGCTATCGAGCCGCAAATTCCACCGGCGATTGCCGACACGAACCGCGCCGACGACATGGGCCAGAATGGCCGGGTAGCGCGCCAGCGCGTCGACGATCTCGACCACATTGTCATTGGCCCCATCGGCCACCACCAGCGGCAAAGCCGGCGGGTTCATCACATCGGCCGCCGCCAGCACCACGCCGTCACGGTCGATGATGTTCAGCACGCCCTCAACCTGCCACAGGGCAAAGGCCTCGCGGGTCTCGACCACGATGGAAATCCGGTCGGGCCAGAGCCGCGCCACGGTTGCGGTACGCACCATGGGCAGCGCCTCGACGCGAGCCCTTATCTCACCGGGATCGACGGAAAACAGCGATTGGCCGTCATAGATTTCGGTCGCCACCACGATCGTGTGGGCAATCTCGTCGCCGGCACCGGTGACGTCGACCGAGCGCACGGCAAACCCCATCCCGGCCAGCTGGATCGTGACCTTCTCGCCGCCAAGGCGCAGCACATCATCGAGTTGTCCGAACAGAGTCAGGCCGGCAATCCCGGCCAGCGCGAGTGCGGCAGCCGCCATCGCGCCCATACGGGCTGCATTTGCCACTCGGTAACGCGCACTTCTCAGTTGAGCTTCCGCCCAGTTACGCAAACGCCGCGGTGCAGACACCGCGGCGGACCGGTGGTTAGACTTGCGACGGGGTGCTTTTCGCGACCCGCCACGTGCTACCTTCGACACGACGCATTCTCCGCCATCCACTCCACGAGATCATTGAACGCGATCCCGCAGAAGAGCGCCTGTTCTGGCGCCAGTGAAGTGGGAGTCATGCCCGGTTGGGTGTTAATTTCGAGTAACCATAGCGGTGGATTTGCTGATTCGTCGTAGCGAAAATCAGTGCGAGTCAAGCCACGGCAACCCAGCACGGCGTGTGCCTGAAGGGCCAGGGTCCGGGCCTGCTCGGCAATGGCCGGCGAGACATCTGCCGGTAAAATATGAGTGGAGCCGCCGGGTGCGTATTTGGCCTCGTAATCGTAAAACGTCGTGTTCGGAATAATCTCCGTCACGGCCAGCGCCCGGTCCTCCATCACCGCGACGGTCAGCTCGCGGCCGGGGATATAGCGTTCGATCAAGACCTCATCGCCCAGCGCCCAGGCATCCGAGCCCAGCTCGGCTGGCGGCCGGTTGGCGCCCTCCAGCACGATATGCACCCCGACCGATGAGCCCTGGGCATTCGGCTTGGCGACATAGGGCGGTTTCATCGCATGGGATTTGGCGGCCTCGAAACGATTGACGATCAGGCCTTCCGGGCAGGGAATACCGGAGGCGCGCAGCACCGCCTTGGCCTTTTGCTTGTCCATGGCCAGCGCAGAAGCGAGCACGCCGGAATGGGTGTAGGGCTTGCCGAAATGCTCCAGCACGCCCTGGACCATGCCGTCCTCGCCCCATTCGCCGTGCAGGGCATTGAAAACGATATCGGGAGCGGCATCTTTCAGCTGCTGCGCCAGATCGCGCGAGGCATCGATCTCGACGACATCATAGCCCTTCTCGCGCAAAGCCTTGGCGCAGGCACGGCCGGAAACCAGCGAAACATCGCGCTCCGGCGACAGGCCGCCAAGCAGAACTGCTACACGTTTGGTCATTTGGATTCCCCTTTGCCCCGCACCCCGATGCGTTTGACTTCCCAGCGCAGATCGACGCCGGATTTCTGTTTAACGCGCATGCGAACCTCTTCCCCGAGATCTTCCAGATCGGCTGCTGTAGCGCTGCCATCATTGATCAGGAAATTGCAGTGCTGCTCGGAAAAGCTCGCCCCGCCAATACGCAGGCCGCGGCCACCGGCCTGATCGATCAATTGCCAGGTCTTGCGCGCATCGGGCGTGCCCGGCGCGTCCGGATTGGCGAAGGTGGAGCCGGAGGTTTTCTCGCGGATCGGCTGTGTCGTCTCGCGCCGTGCGGTGATGGTGTTCATGCGTTCGAGGATCGCGGCTGGTTCGTCGGCCGTGCCTTGCAGGACCGCTTCGACAAAGATCCAGTCCGCCGGCGCGCCGCAATGGCGATAGCCATAGGCCAGCTCGTCAGGCTTCGCGATGATACGGCGCCCGGCACGATCCAGCGCCACGATCTCGACCACCACATCGGCAGTTTCCTGGTCGTAGCAGCCAGCATTCATTCGCAGCGCCCCGCCAATCGTCCCCGGCACGCCGACGAGATATTCCAGCCCGGCAATCCCGGCCTTCGCGGCAGCCTTGGCCACCATCTTGTCGAGCGCCCCTGCCCCGGCCCGCAACCGGTTTTCGCCGAGCGCCTCGGTCTTCGCGAAAGCTCCCGCGAGCCGGATCACCACGCCGGGCACCCCGCCATCGCGCACCAGCGTATTGGAGCCGGCACCAAGCACATGCACCGGAATCTCGTCGGGCGTTTCGGCGAGAAAACGCGCCAGATCGGATTCGTCCGCAGGCAGATACAGCACCTCGGCCGGACCGCCCACGCGCAGCCAGGTCACGTCCGCGAGCGGTGCGGCCTCGATATATTTTCCACGGACGGGCGGGAGACGTGAGACCAGGCTCAACCCAGCGCCTCCAGCTCTCCCGGCAGGGCATAGGCCCATTGCGTGATATCGCCGGCACCGAGACAAACCACGACATCGCCAGCGCCTGCACGGCTGGCGACTTCCGCCGCGACTGTGCCTCGCTCGACCGGATTGGCGTCGCGATGCCCGTGGGCGCGCAGGCTCTCGACCAGATGATCGCGGTCAATGCCCTCGATCGGGTCCTCGCCGGCGGTATAGACATCGGCAATGAGCACGCTGTCGGCATCGTTGAAACAGGTCGAGAAATCGTCGAACAAATCGTGCAGCCGGCTGAAACGGTGTGGCTGCATCACGGCGATCACCTTGCCCGACGAGGCCTGGCGAGCGGCCTTGAGCACAGCAGCGATCTCGACCGGGTGATGCCCGTAATCATCGATAATGCTGGCGCCCTTCCATTCCCCGGTCTTGGTGAAGCGCCGTTTCACGCCGCCAAATTCGGCCAGCGCCTTTTTGCCAGCCTCTTCGGTGAGACCCAGTTCGCGCGCCGTCGCCAGCGCCGCCAGCGTGTTGAGCACATTATGCTCGCCCATCATCGGCAGGAAGACATTGCTCCAGCGCTCTTCGCTCTGACCGCGTATGCGGAAACAGACGTCGAAAGTCGCGCCCTTGGAATCCGAGCGCAGATTCTCCACCCGCACATCGGCCTGGGGGTTGAAGCCATAGGTGAGGACGCGGCGGTCCTGGACCCGGCTGGCCAGGCTCTGCACTTCAGGGTGATCGGTGCATAGAACGGCAAAGCCGTAAAACGGCAGGTTCTCGACAAACTGGAAGAAGGCTTCGCGCAGCGTGTCGAAATCGCCGTAATGCTCCATATGTTCCGGATCGATATTGGTGACGATGGCGATGGTGCCGCGCAGCTTGAGGAAAGATCCGTCGGACTCATCCGCCTCAACCGCCATCCAGTCGCCCAGGCCAATCTTCGCATTCGAGCCATAGGAGGAGATGATGCCGCCATTGATCACGGTCGGATCAACCCCGGCCGCATCCATCAGCACCGCGACCAGGGATGTGGTCGTCGTCTTGCCATGCGTGCCGCCAACGGCGACGGCAAATTTCAGGCGCATCAGCTCGGCCAGCATTTCGGCGCGGCGCACGACCGGAATCTTGGCGGCGCGGGCGGCGAGGAGTTCCGGATTGTTCGGCTTGATGGCGGATGAGACCACGATCGCGCCGGCACCGGCGACATTCTCGCCGGCATGCCCGATCGCAACGGTCGCGCCCAGAGCGCGCAGACGCTCGACATTCGGATTGGCCTTGATGTCGGAGCCCTGCACCGCATAGCCCAGATTGAGCATAACCTCGGCGATACCGCTCATGCCAATGCCGCCAATGCCGACGAAATGGACCGGACCGACCGGGAAGGGCAAAGCGGCAAATTTCATGTCAGAACTCCTCGGACCAGACCATCAACGGCCTTGGCCAATGCTTGTGCGGCATCGGGCCGGCCCAGCGAGCGTGCCGCAGCGGCGCGCTCGGCCAGATCGGCCGGGTTGGATAAACGGGTTTGCAAAAGGGCGGCCAGACGTTCCGCCGTGAAGTCGGATTCCGGGATCACATCGGCCGCCAGCGCCGCCACAAGGCCTTCGACATTGGCGCTCTGATGATCATCGGCCGCGATCGCCAGCGGGCAGAAGATCGCCGGCCGCCCGACGCCGGCCACTTCGGACACCGTCGAGGCACCGGCGCGGCCGATCACCAGATGGGCCGCCGCATAGAGCGCGCCAACATCCTCAAAGAAGGGTTCGCAGCGCGCATTCACGCCGCAGGTTGAATAGATTTCGCGCGCCATAGGCAGCGATTCTTCCCGGGTTTGTTGGACGATATCAAGGCGAGATCGTAGCGATTCCGGGAGAAGTGCGATTGCGGCTGGCACGATCTCTGACAATAGCCTGGCACCCAGGCTGCCGCCGAGGATCAGGATATTGATCCGCCCCTTTGCCGTCATCGGCGGATAGCCGGCGGCACGGGCATCGAGGATGGGCTGGCGCAGCGGATTGCCGGTCAGAAGATGGCGCTTGCGCCCCTGGGCCGAAAGCCGGTCGAGCCGTTCAAAACCGGAGGCGACAAAGCCGGCCCGCCCGGCGAAGACGCGATTGACGCGGCCGAGCACGGCATTCTGTTCATGAATGGCATAGGCCACGCCCATGGTCTGGGCCGCAGCCAGGGCGGGAAAGGCCGGATAGCCGCCGAAGCCGGCCACGACATCGGGCTTCCAGCGCTTGATAATGGCACGGGTCTCGGCCAGCCCTTTGGCGAGCTCGAGCGCGGCCTTCGCCAGCTTGACCGGATTTTTCGTCGACGGGCTGGCGGCGTGAATCTCGTCGATCGCGACGGCAGGAAACCCCGCCGTGTGCTTGAGCCCACGCGCATCGGTGACCAGGCGGATCTGCCAGCCGCGCGCGATCAGCGCCTCGGCGGCAGCGCGAGCGGGAAACATATGGCCGCCGGTTCCGCCGGCAGCAATCAGACAGCGGCGCGGTGTCATCCGCCGAACTGCATCGAATAGGCGCCCGGACGGCGGCGCGTGAAGGCCAGCATCAGACCGGCCGCAAAGGTCAAGGCGAGCATGGACGACCCTCCATTGGAAACGAATGGCAATGTCATGCCCTTCGGCGGGATCAGGTTCAAGTTCACTGAGATGTTGATCAGGGCCTGCAGCCCGAATTGCAGCGCCAGCCCGGCCACGGCCAGCTGTGCAAAATGATCATTCAGCCGCATCGCCTGGTTCCAGGCCCGCGTCACCAGGATCGCAAACAGGCCGATAATGGAGAGCGAGGCCAGAAGACCGAATTCCTCGGTCGCCACCGAAAAGATGAAATCGGTATTGGCATCGGGCAGAAGATGTTTCACCTCGCCCTCGCCCGGACCGACGCCGGTCAGACCGCCGCGCGAGATCGCCTCGATCGCCCGGTCGATCTGATAGGTTTCATTGGCTTCCGGATTGATGAAGCTCTGCACCCGCGCCGCCACGTGCGGCAATGTCATATAGGCCAGGCCCGAGCCGGTCACCGCCAGCCCGCCGAGCACCGAAACCCACAGCCAGGACAGGCCGGAGGCGAAGAACACGCCGCCAAAGCACAGCGTCAGCAAGACCGATTGACCGAAATCCGGCTGCGCCATCAGCAATCCGATCGCGGCGAGATAGATGCCGAACGCCACCAGCCGGCCGGGAATGGGTGCGCCGCGCTTTTCCTCGGCAAACAGCCAGGCGACCGTGACGATCAGGGCGGGCTTGAGAAACTCCGACGGCTGCAGCGAGAAGGAGCCAAGGCGCAGCCAGCGGGTTGCGCCCTTGACCTCATAGCCAATCAGCAGCGTCGCGACCATCAGCACAAAAGCCCCGACCAGCACCAGCGCCGCCAGCCGGCGCGCGCCCTTCGGGCTCAGGCTGGATATTGCCAGCATGCCGATAATGCCCAGCACAGAGAACACCACCTGCCGGTAGAGAAAGTGAAACGGGTCCGCCAGGCCCAGACGCGCCGCTGCCGCCGGGCTGGAGGCCATGGACAGCACAATCCCGGTCGTGATCAGGGCCAGGATGACAAACAACAGGGTCCGGTCAATGCCGCGCCACCAGGACGCGACCGCCCGCGGCAGCGACACCATCATGCGCCGAACTCCCGATCGCCAACCGGCAGTTCGAGGGTCGCGACCAGATCGCGAAAGGCATCGCCCCGCGCCTCGAAATTGGCAAATTGGTCGAAGGAGGCCGCCGCTGGCGATAACAAGACCACAGCTCCGGCCCGTTTTTCCGCCAGCGCGTCGCGGCAGGCCGCACGCGTCGCCGTCGCCAGATCGCCGCAGCGCTCATAGGCCAGCTTGCCGTCGAGTTCCTTGGCAAAGCGCGCCTCGGCCTCGCCGATCAGATAGGCTTTGGCAATGCGTGGATAACAATGCGCCAGGGCCGCCAGACCGCCCGCCTTCGGGCGGCCACCGGCAATCCAGTAGATCGGATCATAACAGGCGAGCGCCTGCATCGCGGCCTCCGCATTGGTCGCCTTGCTGTCATTGATGAAGCGCACACCACCCAGCTCGCCGACCTCTTCCTGGCGATGCGCCAGCCCGCCAAAGCTTTCGATCGCATCGGCCGCGGCGCGGGCGCCAACGCCCAGCACGCGCACGGCCGCCAGGGCCGCGGCGATATTCTGGGCATTGTGACGTCCGGGAAGCGCCCTGGCCCGGCTCAACTGCATGACCGGATGGGCGGCGCTGTCGAGCGCTTCATAGACCTGGTCGCCCAGGGCATAGACGCCGCGAGAGACGACCCGGCCGGCCGAAATCGGGATCGCCCTCGTATCAGGGCGCTGCATCCGCAGGCGTGAATAATAATCGCTCGTCCCGGCATCATCGACACCGATTACCGCGACACCCTCCGGCCCCTGCATGGCGAACAGGCGCTGTTTGGCCGCGAAATAGCCGGCGAAATCGCCATGGCGGTCGATATGGTCCGGCGTGATATTGAGCAGGATCGCCACATCGGCCTGCAGGCTTTCGGTCAGATCAATCTGGTAGGAGGATAATTCCAGCACATAATACGAACCGGGACGCGGCGGGTCCTGGGCCAGAACCGCATCGCCGATATTGCCGGCGACGGTCACATTGCGACCGGCCTCGCGCAGGATATGGCCGATCAGCGCCGTGGTGGT
>JBNMNI010000028.1:0-9467 GCA_051275375.1 Maricaulis sp.
GAGCCCCCAGACGATGCCGGCCAAGACCGGGCTGGCGGCCGTAAAGGCACCGCCCAGGGGCGCGCGCAGCATCGAAACGACACGGGTCGCGATGCGGTCCATCCCGGCCAGGCTCGGCGCCCAGCCGGCCACGGACAGGCCGATATAGACCAGCGTCACCGCGCCGGCCCAGCGCAGCAGGAGATGTGCCTCGGCGCGGTCGAAGGAGAAATAAACGCTCGACCCGATCAGACCGACGATCGCGCCGGCCAGCACATAGGCACTCACGCGCCCGAGCTGGGCCAGCAGGATGACCCGGGCCCGCGCCGCGCTATCGCCGTCAGGCGACAGGGTGAGCATCAGGCCGGAGGCAATTCCGCCGCACATGCCGGCGCAGTGCAGGCTGGAGGCAAAACCGGCCAGCAGGCCGCCGGCCAGACTCAACTGGGTCAGTGAATCCATCATTCGATCCTGGCAGCCATGGCGCGCAGTGCCGGAGCATAGTGCGGAATAGGCCCAATAAAAGTGTGGCATAATCCCGCGAAACGGGAAATCATGTCGAAAGACATTCGGGAGGGCAAAAACCATGGTCACACTGCAACACGTCCGGCGCGATGCGCCCTGGAAATGGCTCAAGGCCGGCTGGGCCGACATGATGCGCGCACCGCGCGTCAGCCTGAGCTATGGCCTGATCTTCGTCGGCGTCGGCGCGCTGATTACCGGCGGACTCTGGATGCTCGGCCTCGGCGCGGTGGCGCCCGTCGCCCTGAGCGGTTTTGCACTGATCGCGCCGGCACTGGCGATCGGGATCTACCAGGTCAGCCGCGCGCTGGAGCGCGGCGAGGTGCCGCGTTTCCGCGTCATCATCTCGCGCTTTCCCGACCGGATCACCCAGATCGCCTTTCTCTCCTTGCTATTGCTGCTGCTGCTGATGGTCTGGCTCGAGATCGCGCAATTCCTGCTGGCCATCATCGCGCCGGGGACACCGCTCTCGCCTGGCCCCTTCCTGGAATTCTCCCTGTCGCAACCGGCCGGGATGACCCTGCTTGTGCTCGGCACTCTTGTCGGTTCGCTGCTGGCCGGTGTCGCCTTCGCCATCTCGGCGATCGCCTTTCCGATGCTGGTTGACCAGGATGTCGACGCGGTCACCGCGCTGGTCGCCAGCATTACCGCCGTGCGCCGTCAGCCCTTCGTGATGTTCACCTGGGCCTGGCTGATCGGTTTCATGACCGTGGCCGGAACCGCCTTCTTCCTGATCGGGCTGGCGCTGGTCTTCCCCTGGCTGGCCCATGCGACCTGGCATGCCTACAAGGATTTCGCCCCGGCATCGTCCGGATCGTCCTCGGCGGCCGCCGCCTGAGGCTCGGGTCGGGGCTGAATCGGCTTGTCATCATCGATCAGGATGCGCTGGGCGGCGCCATCCAGATCGTCGAACTGACCCGATTTGAGGCTCCACAAAAAGCCGACCAGTCCGAGAAAACCCAGACCGAGTGCAACGGGTATCAGCCAGATCAGAGCGGTCATCGGCGCGCGAGCCTCAAGGCATTGAGCGTGACAAGAATGGACGAGGCCGACATCGCGATCGCAGCGATCAGCGGGGTAACAAAACCCATAACGGCGAGCGGCACGGCAATCGCATTATAGGCGGCCGCCAGGCCGAAATTCTCCAATACCCGGCTCTTGGCGGCGCGTGAGATATCAAGCGCCACCAGGCAGCCCGTCAGCTTATTGCCCTGCAGCACGAAATCCGCCGCCGCCTGGGAAATCTCCGCTGCTGATGCCAGCGAGACCGAGGCATTGGCCGCGGCCAGAGCGGGCGCGTCATTAATGCCATCGCCAATCATCAGCACGCAGCGACCATCGAGCTTGAGCGCCTCGATCCGGGCGATCTTGTCTTGCGGTTTCAGCTCGGCGGTCCAGCTCTCAATTCCCAGTTCGGCGGCGATGGCACCGACCGGGCCGCAGCGATCACCCGACAGGAGTTCGATCCGGCAGCCACGCTGGCGCAGGCCGTCAATTGCCTCGCGCGCATCGCTGCGCAGCCGGTCCTGGAAGCGAAACCGCACCGGCTCGCCGTCATCAATGATGAGCCAGGCTTCCGAATGCGGATCGCTGACCGTCTCGATACCCAGCCAGCGCGCTGACCCGAAGCGCAGATGCCGGCCATGCTCAACGCAGTCCAGCCCGCCGCCGGGCGTCTCGCGCACATCCTTCGCCGCCGGGCCCATGCCGGCCGCATCGGCGATGGCGCGCGATAGCGGATGACGACTGGTGCGGGCCAGCCGCGCCGCCAGTTCCAGCATGCCCTCGGGCACAGCCTCCGGCTCGACCAGGCGCGGCCGGCCTTCGGTCAGTGTGCCGGTCTTGTCGACAACAACCGTGTCGACGCCAGCCATCCGCTCCAGTGCGTCGCCGGATTTGACCAGCACGCCGGCCTTGAACAGGCGCCCGGAGGCGACGACCTGGACGGCCGGAACGGCCAGCCCCAGCGCGCAGGGACAGGTGATGATCAAGACGGCAATGGCATTGATGATCGCCGTGCGCGTGTCACCGGCGACCAGCCAGCCGATCAGGGTCGCCAGCGCCAGCGAATGTACCAGCGGCACATAGAGCCGCGCCGCCTGGTCGGCCAGGCGGACAAAGCGCGAGCGGCTTTGCTCGCCAGCCTCGACCATGCGGGTGATCTCGGCGAGCAGGGAATTCTCGCGGTCGGCACTGGCGCGCACGACCAGCTTGCCATCCAGATTGAGCATGCCGGAAAAGACCTGCACACCGGGCCTTGCCGCGACCGGCGCCGTCTCGCCGCTGACGAGCGAGGCGTCCAGCGCCCCCTCGCCCTCGATGATCACCGCATCGACCGGCACGCGGTCGCCCGCCGCCAGCACCAGCTGATCACCAGCGCGGACATCGCGGGCCGGTATGGCTTCCATGGCGCCATCGGGGCGCAGACGATTGGCCGTCGCCGCCTGCATCGCCGCCAGTCCGCGCGCCGCCTGGCTGGCCTTGGCCCGCAGCCGCATGTCGAGAAAGCGCCCGATCAGCAGGAAGAAGAGCAGCATGGCAGCGGCGTCGTAATAGGTCTCGCCATGGCCGATAAAGGTCTCATAGACCGAGAGGCCGCAGGCCAGCAGCACGGCGAGCGAGATCGGCACATCCATATTGACATGGCGATGCTTCAGCACGGCCCAGGCGGAGCGAAAGAAGGGCTGGCCGGCATAGGCGACAGCGGGCAGCACGATCAGGGCCGAGATGCGGTGCATCAGGCTCTGCATCGAGCCGCTCATCTCCAGCCCGCCGGACCAGACCGAGATCGAGAGCAGCATCACATTTGCCATCGCGAAACCGGCGACGGCCATGGCGCGCAGCAGGCGGCGCTCATCTTCTTTCTGGGGGTCGCTCTCGCGCTCCGGCTCGTAGGGCGTTGCCGGATAGCCGATCTCGCCGAGCCGGGTGACGAAGCCACGCGCCGCCGACGGTTCGCCGCGCCAGACCAGGGCCAGACGCCCGGTCGACAAATTCAGCCTGGCTGTTTCGACGCGCTCATCGGCGAGCATGCCTGATTCGATACGGGCAATGCAGCCGGCACAGCTCGCGCCGCGCACCAGAAGGTCGAGGTGAGAGCGGCCATCAATGCGGCGCACGAAGGCTTGCGGGTCGGCTTGACCCATCCCGGCATCGGTCATCGCAGCGGTCAGGGAAGCCACAATTCGTATTCCACCTCGAACGGCGCTTCGCCGCCATTGCTCGCCCTTACCCGCCAACGGCCGGCAGTCTCGCATGCCAGGGCGGCCCGATACAGGCCCGCACGTTCGACATCAAAGCTCAGCGGACAGTCCTGCCCGGTATCGGGATGCACCATCGAGCCGGACAGGGTGAGCCCGGAAACCGCAGCGCCTTCGGGATCGAGCACTTCGAGCAACACCCCGCCCTCGACCGCGTTGAACCGGGCGGTCCAGCCCAGCTCGGCCTGGGCTTGACGGCGCGCCAGCGTGTCGTTGAAATTGATGCCCTGGACATAGGAGTGCGGCACATCCTCGCCCGGAAAAGTCGTCAATGCGAGGGTGATGAAGGTCGCATTGACCCCGATCGTGACGCCGAAAAACATCAATATCATCACCAGCACATGCCAGCCGCGCAGCGGATTGAACCAGGATTTCATTCAGCCATCCCCGTTACCAGGACCGAGCGCGTCCCGGCCGTCTCACCGGTCGCCGGATCGACGACGCGGAACATGATGTCTTCGCGCGCCACATCAACCGCCTCGTGCGGCAAGGTCAGATAGACGACGAAATCGCGCGTGCGGTCAGCCTCGATGCGCATCTGCATCGGTGCCTCGTCCGGTGCGCCCAGCACCCGCACGACCAGGGCCGGATCGCCCTCGACGACCAGGTCGAGCACGCGCGGCTCATTGCCCTTATTGACCACTTTGATGGTGTAACCATTGCGCACCGAACCATCCGACAGGCGAACATAATTCGGGTTGCGGTCGCGCGAGGCATTCAGTTCGAGCTCGGTGCGATTGAGCAGGCCGGCCAGCATCACTGCGGCCACGGCGACCAGCGCCACGGCATAGACCAGGGTGCGGATGCGCACGAAGCGATAGCGCGGCTTCTCGCCGGCCTGGAAGCGGTCGATATTGTCATCGGTCTCATAGGCGATCAGCCCGGTGGGGCGATCGACCTTGAGCATGACATCGTCGCAGGCATCGATGCACAGGGCACACTGGATGCATTCCAGCTGGGCACCGTCGCGAATATCAATTCCCATCGGGCAGACAGCGACGCATTGCATGCAGTCAATGCAATCGCCGCGATTATCCCAGCTGTCGGTTTTCTTGTGGGCGCCGCGCGGTTCGCCGCGATCGATGCGGTAGGTGACGTTGAGCGCTTCGCGATCCGTCATTGCCGCCTGGATGCGCGGCCATGGACACATATAGGTGCAGACCTGTTCGCGCATCGTGCCGGCCAGGACATAGGTGGTGAAGGTCAGTATCCCGAAGAAGAGATAGGCCGAGAGGTCTGCCTGCCCGATCACGAAATTCGCCAGCGTGTCATAGGCGTCGTGGAAATACAGGATCAGGGCGCCGCCGGTCGACGCCGCGATCATCAGCCAGACCGCATGCTTGCCGATCTTGCGCCAGGCCTTGTCGAAGCTCCAGGGCGCTCGGTCAAGCTTGATGCGGGCATTGCGATCGCCCTCGAAGGCGCGCTCGACCATGATGAAGAGATCGGTCCACACGGTCTGCGGACAGGCGTAACCGCACCAGACACGGCCAAACAGGGCCGTGACGAGGAACAGCGCCAGCGCCGCCAGGATCAGCAGCCCGGTGATGTAATAGATTTCCTGCGGCCAGATCTCGATGAAGAAGAAATAGAAACGCCGGCCGGCGAAATCGGCCAGCACGGCCTGGTCCGGCGCATCGGCGCCACGGTCCCAGCGCAGGAAGGGAACGATGTAGTAAACCGCCAGGGTGACGACCATCACCACCCATTTGACGAAACGGAACTTGCCATGCGCCAGCTTGGGGTAGATCGGCTCGCGCTTCTTGTAGAGCTCGCGCTCGTCGACGGCATTGACCGCCTTGGCCCGCGAACGGGTGATCCCGGGCGCCGCCATGCTGCTTTTTTGAGTCTCAGACATGGCGGCGTTTAATCCGGATTACAGGGTTTGGGCGATGCGACTTACTGACCCGTGGGACGGCTTGCCGCAGCTTCACCGCCGCCCAGCAGGTAAACATAGGCGGCCAGCGCATCGATCGTCGTGTCGCCCAGCCGGCCTTCCCAGGCCGGCATCACGCCATAGGGACCACGATAGATCGTGGCGATGATCTGATCACGCGTACCGCCATAGAGCCAGTCCTGATCGGTCAGATTGGGGGCACCCTGGACGCGATCGCCACGGCCATCGGCCATGTGGCAGCTGACGCACTGGCTGGTGAAAATCGCGCCGCCGCGTTCCATGGCGTCGGCCGGCCCGGCCGGCCCCGACAGGGAGAGGATATAGTCGGTGACATCGCCGATCTGCGACCGGGTCAAAAGACCATCGCGTCCGTAGGACGGCATTTGCGAGAAGCGCGTATCGGGGTGATCGCTGCGAATGCCGAAGCGCAGCGTGGTGCGGATTTCCTCATAGGAGCCGCCCCACAGCCAGACATCATCATTGAGGTTGGGGTAGCCGACAAAACCCTGGGCGCCAGAGCCGTGACAGGTCGAGCAATTATTGCCGAAGGCGGCCTCGCCGGCAGCGCGCACGAAGCCAAGCAGATCGGGATCGTCCTCGATCGTGTCGATCGAGGCGCCGCGCAGGCGTTCGAAACCCGAGGCGCGCGACGCTTCCAGATCGGCCATGGCAAGGGCGACATTGGCACGCTCGGAATTATTGCTCAGGCCGCGCGTGTGGTCGCTCCCGCTCCCGGCCAGACCCGGCAGGGAAGGAAGGGCCGGCATGAAGACCATATAGACCACGCCGATCACGATGCAGGCGTAGAAAGTATACAGCCACCAGCGTGGCAGGGGCGTGTCGAGTTCCTTGATCCCGTCCCATTCATGGCCGGTGGTTTCGGTTCCCGAATGCGCGTCGGTTTCGCGGGTTTCCTCGTGATCAGACATGGGCCTGGTCCTCGCTGGCGCTTTCGATAATCGGTTGAGTGCTGTCGTCGAGGGGCATGCGTGCCGCCTCGTCGAAACGTTGCTGGTTACGGGGCCAGAGCGCATAGGTCAGGGCGCCGGTGAAGAGTGCCACGAACAGCAACATGCCCCAGGTCTGTGCAAAACTTGCGAGAAAAGCATACATCGCCCGCCCCTATCTCAGATTTTCGTCGGCTTCGGCCTCATAGGTGGAGAAATCCACCATGGTGCCGAGCACTTGCAGATAGGCCACCAGAGCGTCGAGCTCGGAGACCCGGGCCGGATTGCCATCGAAATCACGCAGGGTCGCGCCGGGATAGCGCGCCAGGAAACCGTCATAATCGGACGCGAAGGGGTCGAGCTGGGTGGTGATGTCGGCAACCGCCGTCTCGATCATCTCATCGCTATAGGGCACGCCAACCGTGCGCAGGGCGCGCAGATTGGCCGCTACATTCTGATAGTTCAGCGTCGAGGTCTCGAGGAAGCCATAGGCCGGCATGATCGATTCGGGCACGACCGAGCGCGGATTGCGCATATGGTCGCGATGCCATTCATCGGAATATTTGGCACCAACACGGGCCAGGTCCGGCCCGGTCCGCTTCGATCCCCACTGGAAGGGATGGTCATACATGCTCTCGGCCGCCAGCGAGTAATGGCCATAGCGTTCGACCTCGTCGCGCAGCGGGCGGATCATCTGCGAGTGGCAATTATAGCAACCCTCGCGGATATAGATGTCGCGTCCCAGCTGCTCCAGCGGCGTATAGGGCCGCATGCCGTCGACTTCCTCGATCGTCGAGTCGAGATAGAAGAGCGGCGCGATCTCGACAATGCCGCCGATCGAAACCGTGACCAGGATACCGACGGTGAGGATGAGCGAGTTCTTTTCGAACAGCTTCTTGTGGATATCGCTCCACACGTTTTTGCCCTTTGACATGGCCCTAACCCCCTAAGCCGGAATCTGCGCGGGTTGAGGCGATACCGCCTCGTCCGCTTCGGTCACATCGCCCTTGATGGTGCGATACACATTGTAGATCATGATCAGGGCACCAGCGAGGTAGAGCAGGCCGCCCACCGCACGGATGATGTAGGAGATGTGCATCGCTTCGACGGTCTCCACGAAGGAGTATTCCAGGAAGCCGAGCGAGTTATAGGCGCGCCACATCAGACCCTGCATGATGCCGGCAACCCACATCGAGGTGATGTAGAGCAGGATGCCGAAAGTCGCGATCCAGAAATGCCAGTCGATCAGCGCCTTGGAATGCATGCCGGCCCGTTTCCACAACCAGGGAACCAGGCAGTAGAGCGCCCCGAAGGACACAAAGCCGACCCAGCCGAGCGCACCGGAATGCACATGGCCAATGGTCCAGTCGGTATAGTGGGAGAGCGCATTGACCGCCCGGATCGACATCACCGGACCTTCAAAGGTCGACATGCCGTAGAAAGCGACCGAGATCACCAGCATGCGCACGACCGGATCGGTGCGCAGCTTGTCCCAGGCGCCCGAGAGCGTCATCAGACCATTGATCATCCCGCCCCAGGACGGCATCCACAGCATGATCGAGAAGGCCATGCCCAGCGTCTGCGCCCATTCCGGCAGCGCCGTATAGTGCAAATGGTGCGGGCCGGCCCAGATATAGATGAAGATCAGCGACCAGAAGTGGATGATTGAAAGCCGGTAGGAATAGACCGGCCGGTTCACCCGTTTCGGGATGAAGTAATACATGATCCCCAGAAAGCCCGCCGTCAGGAAGAAGCCGACGGCGTTATGGCCGTACCACCACTGGGTCAGCGCATCCTGGACACCGGAGAAGAGGGAATAGCTGCGCGAGCCGAGGAAACTGACCGGCATGGCGAGATTATTGATGATGTGCAGCATCGCAATGGTGACGATGAAGGCCAGGTAGAACCAGTTGGCGACGTAGATGTGCGGTTCCTTGCGCTTCCACAATGTGCCGAGGAAGACCAGCAGATAGGCAACCCAGATCAGGGTCAGCCAGATATCCGCATACCATTCCGGCTCGGCATATTCCTTCGACTGGGTGATGCCGACCAGATAGCCCGACGCCGCCATCACGATGAAGAACTGATAGCCCCAGAACACGAACCAGGGCCAGATCCCGCCGGCGATACGCGTGCGGCAGGTCCGCTGCACGACGTAGAACGAGGTCGCGATCAGCACATTGCCGCCAAAGGCGAAAATCACCGCCGAGGTGTGTAGCGGCCGCAGCCGGCCAAAGCTGGTAAAGCCCCATTCCTGGATATTGAGGACGGGAAAGGCGAGCTGGAAGGCGATGATGACGCCGACCAGAAGGCCCGCGGCCGCCCAGAACAGCGAGGCAATCACCCCGGCCTTGACCAGGTTTTCATTGTATTCGCGCTCATCGGTTTCGACACCGCCGCGCGAAATATTTCCGACCATGATGATGATACCGGTCAGAAATCCGCCCAGGATCAGCCAGGACTGTCCCTTCATCGCCGCGTCCGGCGCGTAGGCGGCGGCAAACAGGGACCAGACGGCTCCCAATACGATGATCAAGAGCACGACCGCGGTGCTGAAATCCAGCCCACTGCGTGTAAGTGTTTGCGGCGATTGCATCGATGCCCCCGATATTATGGCCAGTCCGTGGCTTGGTTTATCGCGTGATTCCACAAAATATGTATGGCAATTTGTCGCGTCCAGCATTGAACCGTTGAAAACACGTGCTGACACACGCTGCACGGGCGGTCGAGCCTGACCAATAAAATATGTGGGCAGAAGGCATTGCCGGCCGCGGGCTCAGTAATCGGCAAATTCGACGCGAAATCCGGCCTGCCGCAGCGCGGCATGAATGCGGTCCATATGAGCGGCGTCCTGAGCCTCGA
>JBNMNI010000029.1:0-9357 GCA_051275375.1 Maricaulis sp.
AGGACTGCTCCGGCTGGTCTTCGGCGCGGTGCAGATCGCGGACAACTTCGGCAATCATGATCAGATCGCCGGAATTGATCTTGGCTTCATATTCCTGGGCACGGCGGCTCCACATGGTGCGCTTGACGCGGGCCTTGCCCTTGAGGGTTTTCAGCGCATCCTTGACGATGCGATCGCTCGAGAGCGGGCGCATGCCGGAGACATCGGCCTTTGCGGTCGGAACCCGCAAGGTCATTTTGTCCTGTTCGAAGGTCACGACGTAAACTTCGATTTCGAAACCTGCGACCGAATCTTTCTCAACGCCGGATACCTGGCCCACACCATGGGCCGGGTACACAATGAAATCGCCTTGTTTGAAAGATCTGTTGTCGTTGGCGGTTTTCTTCGTCATTGATACACTCTCGCTAGGCTTTTCAGACGGTTACACACAGAAATGCCCAAGCGGTCTCAAAGAAGTTCCGGCACCCGCCCGGCTCCGAGATCGGCAAAACTGTGTGTGATCCACCGCGTAGAAAAGCGGGCCGCACCAGACGCGCCGCCCATCAATGTGACTTACATATCACAAAATAGTGCAAAATCCAAACGCTAGCATGGGGTGTGCGGACGATTTCAGTCGCCAGAGCCCGGATTCTCCGAAAAATATTTTTCATACTTTCCGGATTCTTCCGCCATGGCATCAGCATCGGCGAGCGCATCCTTGCGCACGGTGATATTGGGCCAGCTCTCGGCGAACCTGGAATTGATCGCCAGCCATTTGCCGTCCGGATCATCCTCGGTGTCGGGCTTGATCGCCTCGACCGGGCATTCCGGCTCGCAGACACCGCAATCGATGCACTCATCCGGGTGGATGACGAGAAAATTCTCGCCCTCGTAGAAACAATCGACGGGACAGACTTCGACGCAATCTGTGTATTTGCAGCGTACGCAAGCGTCAGTGACAATATAGGTCATGGCTACCGGTCAATAAGGGGATTAGCGGGCTGGCCGGACATGGGCTGCCGCCCCGGTTTTGTCAACGGTTGCGGATCCTGGCTTCGGCACGGGCACGGGCAAAGATCCGTTCGCGGTCATCGATTCCGAGCAGGGGGGCAACGCGGCGCACAAAGGCGTCCTCGAAGGGCGATTTCTCGCCATCGGCCAGGGCAACCATCCATAATTGCTCGATCAGGGCGACCCTTTCCTGCTCGCTCAGACAGACTTTCACGACCTTGGTGAAGCGGTGATGATCGATCGCGCCCTCGGCCAGTTCCTCTGCCTGGTCGAGCACATTTTCGACAGCGTCCGGGTCGAGCAGGAAGGCGGCGGCGAGAATCTCCTTGATCTGGTCCTGTTCGCAATCGGCATAGATGCCATCGGCCAGGGCGGCCTCGACCAGCAGGGTCGTGGCGGCGATATGGGGGTTGAGCTCAGGGTGCACCGTCGCCGGTGCCCGGCTGAACATCTGTCTCAGCTTGTCAAACATGGCGGGGCTCCAGGCTATCTTTGGCTGACATGGTTATCGGTCATTCTGTCATGCGGTCGTCGGTCTTTCGGTCGTCGGTCTTGCGGTCGTTTGGCATTCTGCGTCATTTCATCGGGCGGTCCAGCCTCGGGCGGGCCTGCTTCGGGCTGGCCTTCATCGGGCATCCGGTAGAGGGCTTGCGCCTGTGGCGCAGTGCCGCGCCGCTGCGCCAAGGCCAGAATGGTGAGGCTGACAATCGATCCGTTTCGCAACAGGGTCAATGTGTCGCCTGCGCGCACAAGGCTTGCCGGTTTGGAGATGCGTCGCGTCAACCCGTTCGCCGTCAGGCGTATGCGTCCCTTTGCGACAATCGCGGTGGCCAGGCTGCGCGTCTTGAAGATGCGCGCATGCCAGAGCCATAGATCGATCCGCTGCGCCTCGCTGTCTGCACTCATGCGCCTGCCTTTTTTCTGGGTGGCCGCCGCCGCTTGCGCCTGTTGGTGTCACTGGCTGGCGCGCGCTTCGCCGCCGGCGGTGCGAAGCTGAGAGCGGCAAGCGCGGCAAATGGATTGCCGGCATCCGGCGGGGCTGCGGTGATGGTGACGGGCGCCGGCCGCGCGCTGCGGCGCCGGCGGATCCAGATTTCCTCCGTCGCGGCGTCGGACGCCTGGCCCTTCTGCAGCCGCCGATAGTCGAGCGCGCCGAGAATGCCGCGCAAATCCTCCAGGCTGCAGCCGAGCAGGGCGGTCATCGCCGGGGTGAAGCTGAATTGCCCCTTGCCCCTGTCCGCGCCCGGGGCGGTACGGGCATCGCGAATGGTATCGGCCAGCCGCTCCAGAATGTCGAAGCGCACGGCGCGCGGCCCGCAGGGCTGGTAACCGATGGCGATATGGTCCGCTTGCGAACGGCTGGCATCACGTGGCAGCGAGGTCAGCCCCGGCGCCGGCCGCCAGACCGGCCGCGCATCGCCGGCATGAACGGCGCGCAGCAGGGCGTTGAGCCGGGCGGCGGCCGGCTTGATCAGCGCCGGGACATAGATCATGTGCTCGCCGATCTGCACGCCGAGGGCGCGCAGGGCGCGGCGTTCCGACGGCGACAGGGCGGCAATCTCTTCGCCCGCCTCGGTGCGGGGCAGGGCGCCGCCGGCCTCGAACAGGCGCCAGGCAATGCCGCTGGCGAGCCCGGCCAGGGCGTCGCCATTGGCGCCGTCGCGCAGTTTCAGCAGCGGTGCCAGACGGGTCTGGGCCAGCTGGCTGACCAGGCTTTCCAGATGCGAGCGCGCGCGCGCGCGTGTCTCCGGCGCCCCGATCTCGGCCCCGATCAGCGCCACGGCCGGGCGCAGCGCCGCCGGACCGGCGGTGAGCCGGGCGATCGGCTCGCCCTGCCAGCCAATCCGGCCATCCTCGTCAAAGACGATCTCGTCAATGGCGACGCGGGCCAGCGCGCCAAGCCGGCGATTGACCTCGGGCCGCAGGGCCTCGATCGCCGCCGAGCGCAACGCCCGCGCCGCGAGCTCGCGGCCCTGGGCGTCGGGTTTGAAGGTGAGCCCGACCAGACGGCCGACATAATGGCCCTCCACGGTCACCTCGCCCTCGGGCGTGACGCCGGCGAGCAATTCGCGCTCATCGCGCAGCCCCTTCATCAGCGCCCCGGTGCGCCGATCGACAAAGCGCTGCATCAGCCGCTCGTGCAGGGCGTCGGAGAGGGCGTCCTCGATCTCGCGCGTGCGTTCCTGCCAATATTCCGGATCGGCCGTCCAGTCGGGGCGGTGGGCGGCATAGGCCCAGGTGCGCACCTGGGTCAGGCGCGCGGCGAGCACATCGACCTCGCCATCGGTGCGGTCGAGGCGCTGCAAATGCCCGTTGAGCCAGTCATCGGGCAGATGGCCGGCCGGGCCGGTCAGGTGCAGGAAAATGGTCCGCACCAGGCCGGCATGGGCGTCGAGCGTGGCCTTGCGGAAATCGGGCAGGCGGCAGGCATCCCACAGGCGCCGCACACCGGTCATGGAGGCTGTGCGGTCGCGGATTTCCGGATCGGCGGCGAGCAGGGCCAGGGTGCGCTCATCGATCGCTTCGCGCGCCCGCTCCAGCGCCGGATGGTCGGGCGGTTCGGCCAGTGAGATCAGAAGATTGTCGAGCGAGCGCTCGTCGAGATCGGGATTGCGCCATTGCAGCTTGGTCACGGGCGCGAATTGATGATTCTCGATCCGGCGCACCAGATCAGGATCGAAGGCTTCGCAATCGGCGGTTTCGCCGAATGTGCCATCGCTGCGGAACCGGCCGGCGCGGCCGGCGATCTGGGCCAGTTCGGCTGCGCTCAGGCGGCGGCGCTTGCGGCCGTCAAACTTGCGGCTCTCGGCAAAGGCGACATGGTCGACATCCATGTTGAGCCCCATGCCGATCGCGTCGGTGGCG
This sequence comes from Maricaulis sp., assembly GCA_051275375.1. GTDB lineage: Bacteria > Pseudomonadota > Alphaproteobacteria > Caulobacterales > Maricaulaceae > Maricaulis. Next base: position 3,856 of record JBNMNI010000029.1, read on the forward strand.
ACGAGGAAGTCCACCTCGCCCGATTGGTAGAGCTCGACCTGGGCATTGCGGGTGCGCGGCGACAGACCGCCCATCACGACAGCAGCCCCGCCGCGCCGGCGCCGCATCAGCTCGGCGATGGCGTAGACGGACTCGGCGGAGAAGGCGACGATGGCCGAGCGCCGCGGCAGGCGCGTCAGCTTGGCCGGGCCGGTATGGCTGAGCTGGGAAAAGCGCTCGCGCGTCTCGATATGCGCGGTCGGCACCAGCTCGCGGATCAAGGGCCCCATCGTGGCGGCGCCGAGCAGCATCGTCTCCTCGCGGCCGCGGCAATAGAGCAGGCGGTCGGTGAAGACATGACCGCGTTCCGGATCGGCGGCCAGCTGGACCTCATCGATGGCGATGAAGGCGACATCGAGATTGAGTGGCATCGCCTCGGCGGTGCAGATGAAATAGCGCGCCGATTTGGGCACGATTTTCTCTTCGCCGGTCACCAGCGCCACGGCGGCGGCGCCCTTGGCGCGGACGACGCGGTCATAGACCTCGCGTGCCAGCAGGCGCAGCGGCAGGCCGATCATGCCGGAGGACCGGCCGAGCATGCGCTCGACCGCCAGATGGGTCTTGCCGGTATTGGTCGGACCAAGGGCGGCGGTGATCTGGCCCTCGGTATCGCGATACGTCGTCACGCCGCTCTCCCGTTCTGAGTCGCGAGGATTCTGATGAGTCGGGATCTGTCGAGAAAGTCTAGGCTACCCGCTTATCCGGTGCGAGTGGCGGATGCGGTCAGTAGCTTTCCATCGAGCGGGCGCTGACAGTAATGCCGCCAAAGCCGGCATTGGTGCGGATCTTGACCGGCACGTAGAACTCGCCGCCATTGACCGGAGCGAGCCAGAAATCGATCGGTTCGGCGATATCCTCTGCCGTCGGGAATTCATCGGCCTCATAACCGGAGATCGGCTCGTAATAGGCACGGCAGATCAGCGCCTCGCCGCTCCAGGCCCGGGTGCGGACCTCTTTGTGACCGCCATCCTCGAAGCGCAGATTATAGCGTGCGCGGCCGTCGAAGACGGGCAGGCGGCCATCGCAGCGGGAGCTGCCGGAGGAGACGGCGCCCAGCCCCATCGCCAGCAGGGTCGAGATCGGGTCGCGCGCGCCGGCGCGTTCGGCATCGGTTGCGGCCGGCTCGCCCATATTGCCGAAGGGCGGATTGACGTCGGGCATGGCGGTGCCGTCGGGGAAATCGATCCCGACAATGCGGTTTTTCGAACTGGCGTGATTGAGATGGCTGTAGCGATAGGGCTGTAATTGTGTGCCATCGCGATAACCGCTGACCCCCGCCTCGATATCGGCATCGGTGAACAGCGCGGCCAGGCCGGCGGCGGTAAAGCGCGCCGATGCCTGATAGGTGTCGGCGGAAAATTCACTGCTGATGCTGATATCGGCGACCTGGAAGATCAGGACCGAACCGGAATATTGCACGGTCACACCATGTGTGCCGGCCGCATGGGCCGATGCAGCCGCGCCAGCTGTGTCCTCGGCATTGCCGGCACTGCCGCCGGAGAGAACCAGACCCAGCGCTGCAACGCTTGCTAACCACACATGTTTCACGCCACGCACTCCTTTTACCGGACCGGGAGGTCCCGATTGACCGCTTCATACTGCAATAATATACCCAAACCCACTGCAAGATGAACGCCGCAAGCTTGACGCGGGGGGCCGCCTCCTTTATCTCGCCCGCTCCCACTCTGGTCGCAAGGCCTGAGCGAAAGTTTTTAATTTGGAAAGGTGCGACTATGGCGCGTCGCTGCGAACTGACCGGTACGGGTGTCATGTCCGGGAATAATGTTTCCCATGCCATGAACAGATCCCGCCGTCGCTTTCTGCCGAATTTGTGCGATGTGACCCTGGCTTCCGAGAAGCTGGGCCGCAATTTCAAGCTCCGCATTGCCGCCAAGGCATTGCGCAGTGTTGATCATGTCGGCGGGCTCGATGCCTTCCTTCTCAAGGCTCGCGACGAGAAATTGTCGGACCGCGCCCTGAAGATCAAGCGCGCACTGAAAAAGGCCTCTGCTGCACCCGAGGCGGTTGCTGCAGCCTGATTCGGCTCTCTTCGTTATTCTGCCAACGCCCGCTGCCTGCAGCGGGCGTTGTCGTATGCGCGTGGCAAGGCTAGCTTGCGGGCGTTGAAGCGGGGAGGCTGTCATGCGCGCGATGAAATTTCTAATGCCCTTTTGCCTGTGGGCGCTGGCCGCCTGCGGTGCACCGTCCGGCGAGACCGCCGTGCCGGCCGCTGATGAGGCCATACTCGACCTGGCCGCCGATGGCGCCATGCCCGCCGCCGATCTGGTGTTCTGGGGCGGCAGCATCCACACCGCCAATGATAATCAACCGCTCGTCCAGGCCGTCGCCGTGCAGGGCGGGCGCATTGTCTTCGCCGGGCCACAAGCAGGTGCCGGCATCTGGGTCGGGCCGCAGACGCGGGTGATCGATCTCAATGGTGGCGGGATGTATCCCGGCTTCACCGACAGTCATGTCCATGTCATGGGCGTTGGCGCCCGCGAGCGCACGCTCAATCTCGATGACGTCACCTCGATCGCCGATCTGCAGGCGCGAATCGCCGCAGCGGCCTCGGAGCTGGAAACCGGCAGCGTGCTTTATGGCCGCGGCTGGATCGAAACGCATTGGCCGGAGGGGCGTTTCCCCAATCGCCATGATCTCGACGCGGCAGCCCCCGGCCATGCCGTGATCCTGACCCGCGCCGATGGTCATGCCTCGGTCGCCAATACGCTCGCCCTGCAGCAGGCGGGCATTGGCGTCGACAGCATCGCGCCCGAGGGCGGCGAGATCCTGCGCGAGGCCGATGGTGAGCCCGATGGCATGCTGATCGATGCCGCCCAGGGCGCTGTCCGGGCGCTGGTCGGCTCGCCGGCCGGTGAGGTCCGGGCCGATATCTATGCCCAGGGTGCCGAAGTCATGGCCAGCCTCGGCTGGACCGGGGCGCACGACATGTCGGTGCCCTATGAGGATGTCGCGATGATCGAGGGCCTCGCCGAAGCCGGCCGCCTGCCGGTGCGCGATTATATTTCGGTCAATCCGGACGGTTATGCCTGGCTGGCCACCCAGACGCCGCGTATCAGCGCCAATGGCCGCGTCACCACGCGTGCGGTGAAGCTGTATATGGATGGTGCCCTCGGCTCGCGCGGTGCGGCCCTGCTGGAGCCCTATTCCGACCGTCCCGAAAGCTCCGGCCTGCTGTTTCCCGAAGGCGATGAAATGCTCGGCGTGATGACCGAGGCGCTGCGCGCGGGCGTGCAGATCAATGTGCATGCGATCGGCGATCGCGGGAATCGGGTCCTGCTCGACTGGGTCGAGGAAGCACTGGCGGCCGTGCCCGCCGACGAGCGCGCCTTGCCCGAGCATCGCTGGCGCGATGAACACAGCCAGATCGTCAATCCGGACGATATCCCGCGCTTCGCCGAGCTTGGTGTTATCGCCTCGATGCAGCCCTCGCACGCGATCGGCGATCTGTATTTCGCGCCGGCCCGGCTGGGCGAGGAACGCCTGACCGGCGCCTATGCCTGGCAGAGCCTGCTTGATGCCGGCGCCCACATCACCGGCGGCAGCGATGCGCCGGTCGAGCAGGGCGATCCGCGGATCGAATTCTACGCCGCCACGGCGCGCGCCGCGCTGGACGGCTATCAGGGCGATGACTGGCATCCCGAAGAGGCCCTGTCGCGCCAGGATGCGCTCAAGCTGTTCACCGCCTGGCCGGCCTATGCCTCATTCCGCGAGAACGAGCTGGGCACGATCCAGGAGGGCCGGATCGCCGATCTGACCATTTTCTCCGCCGATATCATGACGATTCCCGAAGCGGATATCCTCACGGTCGAGTCGTGGATGACCGTGGTCGATGGCGAAGTGGCGTTTGAGGCGCCCGATGCCTTTGAGCGCGGTGAAGGGGGCTAGCCCGTCACTGCAAAGGCCAGCAGCAGGGTGCGCTGCGTCGGACTGTAATTATCGTCCGAGACGATCAGCAAAATGGTTTCGCCATCGCGATGAAAGGCGGTGATGCCTTCGAAATTGTCGACCGAGGTGGACGCGCCGAGTTCTCCGAGCAATTCCGGCTCGATGGTCTGATCGGTGTCCAGGGCAGATTGTGCAAAGCGGATGATCCGCACGCGTGAGCCGACCGCCGGCGTCCAGTAGCGTTCCAGCGCATAGACCTGGCCATCAATCACGGTCATGCCGGTAAGCCCGTGTTCCGTCGCGGCGCGCATGGTCGAGGTTTGCCAAACGCCCGCCGTCTCGCGCCACAGATCATAGAGCGTGTCGGTCGAGAAGGGCCATTCTATCCCGACCAGCAGGCTGCCATCATCGAGCAGGGTCAGGGCTTCCATGCCGCCATTATGCGGGATCGGCATGGCCGTCGGAGGTGTCTCCATCGGGATCGGCAGGGCCTGATCCGTCCCGCTCCAGTCCTCGCCGAGATCATAGCTCCAGACCCTGTGATCGCGCTCGAAGCTGACGGCATAGCGGCCGCCGCCGAGGGCTGCGAGCCCCTCGCTATCGCCGGCATTATCCTCGAGATGATTGCCGGCTTCGTCGCGCAGGGGGGAGATGACAAGATTGCCGATACCGGCCAGTTCGCCTTCAGCGGACCAGCGCAAATGCGTCGTGACCCACCAGGCACTGTCGGACACTGCCAGCAGGCGCGCGCCATCGGCAGAGACCTCCAGGGCGGAGAGACCGCCAAAGCGTTCATCGCTATCGGAAATATGCAGGCCGCCGCGCCAGTCGAGCAGGCCCAGCCGGTGCGCCTGCGGCGTCGCCGGGAAGAGCGATACCGCTTCGACGCTTGGCACGCTTCCAGGTGCCGCAGAGGGCGGCGTGGCCGGCTGTGAGCAGGCAGTGGCGAGCGCAGCTGCCAGAAGCAGCACAAGACGTGTCATGGCGGGAACCCCCCGATTTAGCGCCTTGCTCCCATATCGGCAGTGTCGGCGCGTTTCAAAGTCGATGTCGGCGATGCCGGACGCGCCTTGGTATAACCGGCACGGTCGGGCCTGTCTTCATCGAACAGGCCTGCGAGCTGGTCAGTCATGGCGCCGCCCAGCTGGTCGACATCATTGATTGTCACGGCGTGGCGATACCAGCGCGTGACGTCATGGCCAATACCGATCGCCAGTAATTGCACATCCGAGCGGGTCTCGATCAGGCCGATCGTCTCGCGCAGATGGCGTTCCAGATAGCCGGCCGAATTGGCCGATTGCGTGCCGTCATCGACCGGGGCGCCATCGCTGATCACCATCAGGATGCGGCGCTGTTCGGGGCGCATGGACAGGCGCTTCCAGGCCCAGAGCAGGGCTTCGCCATCAATATTTTCCTTCAACAGGCCTTCACGCATCATCAGGCCGAGATTGATACGGGCGCGCCGCCAGGGCGTGTCAGCGGCCTTGTAGATGATATGGCGCAGATCATTGAGCCGGCCCGGCTGTGGCAGCTTGCCCTCGGCGAGCCATTTTTCCT
>JBNMNI010000030.1:0-9253 GCA_051275375.1 Maricaulis sp.
GCGCGGGGTCTGGGCGTCGGCGTTGGCGACAGTCTCACCTTGCGCATTCTTGGCCGCGAGATCACGGCGGAGATCGCAAGCCTGCGCACGATTGACTGGGGCGGTTTCGGGGTCAATGTCGCCATCGTGTTTGCGCCGGGCGTGCTGGAAGCCGCCAATCCCACCCAGACCGTGCTGCTTCGGGCATTGCCAGAGCTTGATGATGGTATTGCCACGGCAATCGGCGAGGCCTTTCCCGATGCGGTCATCTATCGTGTACGCGAACGCCTGCAGGCTGCGGCTGAAGTGTTCGAACAGACCACGGTCGCGATCAATGCCGTCGCCGGCGTTGTGGCGCTGGCGGGTGCATTGGTGATGCTGGGCGCTTTTGCAGCGGCGGCGCGGCGGCGCGTCACCGATGCGGCGCTGCTGAAGACTTTCGGGGTGACGCCGGCGGGTGTGCTGGCGATTTTCGCGCTCGAATTCGGTCTGGTCGGTGTGATGGCAACCGTGCTCGCTCTGCTGCTCGCCATCCCGCCAGCCTGGTATGTGATGACACAATTGGTCGAGGCGGTTTGGGCGCCGGACTGGATCGCAGTTGGCAGTGTCAGCGCCGTGGCGATTGTGTCGGCGGCTGCCGGCGGAGCCCTGGTGGCACGGGCTGCCCTGTCGGTTCCCGCCGCCCGGGCACTCAATTCGGCCCAGACCTGAAATCCCGGCGAGGGGGGATCCGAAGCCCTCGCGTCCCGCCTTGCAATCGCCGCGCGGCGAGACGATATTGTGACCCAACCGTCCAAACGGCGGAAACTGGAGTGAGAGACCGAACCGATGAATGATTTTTCCCGCACCCATGCTGGCGCGCCCCCGATGGACATGTCTATCGATGCCGGGCTGCGCAGCTACATGCTTGGCATCTATAATCTGATGACGATCGGCCTGCTGGTCACAGCGGGCGCAGCCATATTCTCGGCCCAACTTTTCTTTGTCGGTATCGGCACTGAAACTTTCGGCGTGACGCCGCTGGGCGCCACAGTCTTCAATACGCCGCTGAAATGGCTGGTGATGCTGGCCCCGCTCGGACTGGTGATGCTGATCTCCTTCCGGCTCAACAAGCTGAGCTCCGGGATGGCCCGGGTGTTGTTCTACGTATTTGCCGGTGTGATGGGGATTTCGCTGTCCTCGATCATCGCGGTCTATACGGCCGGGTCGATCGCCAATACCTTCTTTGTGACGGCGGCGGCCTTCGGGGCGCTGAGCCTTTATGGCTATACGACCAAGCGCAATCTGACCGGCATGGGCTCCTTCATGATGATGGGCCTGTTCGGCCTCATCCTGGCGTCGATCGTGAATATCTTCCTGCAGTCGAGCGCGATGGAGTTCGTGATTTCGGCCGTTGGTGTGCTGATCTTCGCCGGCTTGACCGCCTATGACACCCAGCGCCTGAAGATCAGCTATTATGAACATGGCGGCACGCCGGAACTGGCGGCCAAGATGAAGGTGCACGGAGCGCTCTCGCTCTATCTCGACTTCATCAACATGTTCCTCTTCCTGTTGCGCTTCATGGGCAATCGGAATTGATCTGGCGCAATTGATCGGGAAAATCCCGTCTGAATATCAACCCCCGGAGCCTGGCTTCGGGGGTTTTTCTTTGCGGGTCCGTTCAGGACACGATCGAGAAGCGTTTCTTGTCGAATGCGCGCAGCACCTGCGCCAGCTCGTGGCCGCGCTTGAGCACCTGGCCGTCGACGGCGACGATCTTGTACATGCCCTGGCGCTGGGCGTCGGCCGGCGTCTTGATAATGGCGAACATCGGCACCTCGCTGGCGCGGCGGAAGATCGAGAACACAGCATTGGTCGCCAGGCCGTCAATCGCATAGTCCTTCCATTCGCCCATGGCGACGAAGCGGCCATAAACATTGAGGATCTCGGAGAGTTCACGCCGGTCCCACATCACCGGGGCGGGTGCAGGTTTGCCGGTTTGGGGCTCTGCTGCCACTGGTTTTCTCCTCCCGGTTGAATCGCATCCGGCTCGCCGGTGCTAGCTTACAAACATTTCACCCTGTGCCGCAAAGATGCCATAATTTCGGCCCGTTCACGCCTCACCGCACCGCCACGCTTGGCCTGTCGATCGGCCGCATTAACGCTCTGGGTCTTGGTTTTAAACAGCCCCCCCAGCCCCCCGGATCAAGAGCCGCGCGCCGGTCGACACTTTCCTCTCAATTTGTAACTTTGCGACCAGTCTTCGCTCTGGCCAAGTGCCTTGCACCGCGCTAACGCTAGGGCTTGCAATTCGTGAGCGCTACCCATGCTGGTTGCCGACCATTTGGTGAAAGAATTCGGAGGTCTGCGGGCCGTCGAAGATGTCAGTTTCACCCTTGAGCGCGGTGAGGTGCTCGGATTTCTCGGACCAAACGGGGCCGGCAAGAGCACCACAATGCGGATGCTGGCCGGCTGTCTCGAGCCCGATTCCGGCAGTGCCCGCATCGCCGGTCATGATTGTGTCCAGGACCGGATCGAGGCGCAGTCGCGGCTGGGCTATCTGCCCGAGGGCGCGCCGGCCTATCCTGCGATGACGCCGCGGGCCTTCGTCGCCTTTGGCCTTCAGGTGCGCGGCTTTAGCGGTGCAGCGCTGAGACGGGCCACCGAGCTGGCCCTGGAGCGCGCCCGGCTTGGCGCCGCAGCGTCACAACCGATCGGCACCCTGTCCAAGGGCTATAAGCGTCGCGCCGCCCTGGCCGCCGCGATCGCCCATGATCCAGCGGTCCTGATCCTTGACGAACCGACCGACGGTCTCGACCCCAATCAAAAAGACGGGGTGCGCGATCTGATCCGGGAAATGGCACCGGAAAAGGCGATCATCATCTCGACCCATATTCTCGACGAAGTGCCCGCCGTGTGCAGCCGCGCCATTATAATCGCGCAGGGCCGCTTGCTGTTCGATGGACCGCCGCACGCGCTGGAGAAGCTGACGTCCCAGGGCACGATCGAGGCCGCCTTCCGGCATCTGACCGCCGGTGCGGGCGCTGTCAGGGAGGCCGTCTGATGGGTTCGCTGGGTGCCGTCTATCGCCGCGAGCTGACGGCCTATTTCCAGACACCGCTCGCCTATGTGTTTCTGGCCGTATTCGCCTTTGCCGCGCCGGCCTTTGCCTTTCATATCGGCCGCTTCTTCGACACGAATCGCGCCGATCTGGCGCCGCTGTTCGACTATCTGCCCTGGTTGCTTGTGATCCTGATGCCGGCGCTGGCGATGCGCGCCTGGGCCGAGGAAAAGGATCGCGGCACGCTGGAATTCCTGATGTCGCTGCCCATCCCGCTCTGGGCCTCGACCGGTGGCAAATTCCTCGCCGCCTGGACGGTCGCTGCCGCAGCGATCGCCCTGACCGCGCCGATGTGGATTGCGGTCAATTATCTTGGCGAGCCTGACAATATGGCCATTGCGACCGCCTATCTCGGCGCCCTGCTGCTGGCCGGCGGCTATCTCGCCATTGGCCAGGCCCTGTCGGCGACGACCGGCAACCAGGTGGTTGCCTTCGTGCTCGGGGCCGGGGCCTGTTTCCTTTTGACCATGGCCGGCCTGCCGCTGGTCCTGTCGGTGCTGGGCGAGAATGCACCTGCCGCCCTGTCGGAATTCATTGCCGGGCTCAGTGCGCTTGAGCATTACGACGCCCTGCGCAATGGCGTGATCGACATTGCCGACCTGGTGTATTTCATCGCGCTGATCCTGGCGTCGCTGGCGGCGGCCGGGGTGATGATTGCCGAACAGCGCGGGGGCGGACGATGAAAAAGCCGCTCTATCTGCCACTGATGCTGGCGAGCATTCTCCTGATCTTCCTGGCCGGCACTTTTCTGGCCACCCAGCTCCTGTCCGGCGTGCGGATCGATTTGACCCAGAACGGGCTCTACCGGCTTTCGCCCGGCACGCTGGCGGTGATTGATCGTCTCAATGAGCCGGTGGAGTGGCGTTTCTATCATTCGCGCGCCGAGGCGGCGCAATATCCGGCCGTCCGCAGCTATGCCACCCGGGTGCGCGAATTGCTGCGCGCCTATGAAAAACAGTCCGGCGGCCGCATCCGCCTGATCGAGATCGATCCGGCGCCCTTCTCCCAGGCCGAGGATGAAGCACTGGCCGCAGGACTCTCGCCTCTGCCGACCGATACGGGCGAGCAGATCTTCTTTGGCCTGGTGGCGCGAAATTCGGTCGATGACCAGGCGGTAATCGACCTGTTCGACCAGGCCGATGAAGCGCGGCTGGAATATGATCTGACGCGGCTGATTTCCGATGTCGACCGGCCGGAACGTCCGCGCCTGGCCGTTCTGACCGGCCTGCAGATCGACCCGTCCAGCGGCGCCCCCAATCGTTTCATTGCCGATCTCAATGCCGCTTACGACCTGCAATGGCTCGAGCGGGATTTCGACACCATTCCTGACGCCGCCGCGCTCTTGATCATGCATCCGGGCCGGCTCAGCGAGGGTCAGCTCTATCTGATCGACCAGTTCGCCCTGCGGCGCGGACGAGTGCTGCTCTTCATCGACCCGATGGCACATATGGCGCTGCGCGCCGGGCCTGACGGCCTGCCGCCAGTCGATGCGCACCGGGCCTCGGGCCTGTCACCGCTTTTGGCCAATTGGGGGGTCGCCTGGGATAGCGAGACCGTGGCGATGGATCGCACGCTCGGCTTGCCGGTGGAGATCATCGATACTGATGGCCGCGCCCGGCGCCGGGCCTATCCGCTATGGTTCTCGATCGGCAGCGGCCAGATCAATGCCACCGATCTGGCGACGGCGACGCTTGATCGCAGCATTAATTTTGGATCGCCCGGCGAGTTGCGATTTCTGCCCGAGAGCGGGTTTGGCGTGACCGTGCTTTTGAGCACGACACCGGATGGCGCGGTCGTCGATGCCGATATTGCGGCCGGCGCTCCCAGCCCGGACGATTTGCTACGCAATTATGAACCCGCCCATGAGCCGCTCGTGCTGGGGGCGAGGCTGCGCGGCGAGGCCGGCTCGGCCTTTCCCGATGGACCGCCGGCCGGGGATATCGTCTTCAGCCCCGCCGACCATCTTGCCCGCTCTGCGATCCCGCTGGATCTGACCGTGATTGCCGATATCGACTGGCTCGATGACAGTTTCTATCTGCGCAGCGATCCGGCGGCCGGCAATATGATCGTTGCCGACAATCTGGCGCTGGCGATGAATCTGGTCGATATGGCGGCCGGCGATCCGGCCCTGATCGGGCTGCGTTCACGGGCGCCCTCGGTGCGGCCGATGACGCGGGTCGATGCGCTGCGGGCCGAGGCCGAGACGCGCTATGTCGAGATCCAGGACCGGCTCGAGGCCGAAATCGATGAGGCCGAGACACGGTTGCAGCAATTGCTCGGCTCGGGGCAGGCCTCCAGCCTGGCCGATCCCGGTGCCCGTGCCGGCCGCGATGAGGCGATTGCCCTGCGTCAGCAAATCCTCACCACCCGGGCACATCTCAGGGAGGTCGAGCGCGAATTTCGCCATGATATCGACGCCCTCAACGCCAATCTGCAATTCTGGGCGATTGGCGTGCCGCCTGCGCTGGTCATCCTGATCGGAATATTCGGCGCGCTGTTTCGCCGCCGCAGGAGCGCCTCATGAGCCGGCCGATGGATCGCCAACGCCTGAACCAATTGCTGATCGCGGGCGGCGCCGCCTTCCTGCTGCTGGCCGGCGCGGCGGCAATGCTGGTCGTGCAGGCCCGGCGCGACTGGCAGCCCGAAGTGAGCGGACCGGTTCTGCCCGACTGGGCCCGGAGCGTGGCCAATGCCCGCCAGATCGAGATCACCGGTCCGGAAGATCATTTCACCCTCGTGCGAGGCGAAAATGGCTGGGTGATGCCGAGCCGCGACGATCACCCGGTGATCGCGGAACGGCTGGCCGAGCTTGACGCCTTCCTCGCCGATCTGAGCTATGCCGGAGCGCGCACTGCCGATCCGGCCAAGCATGCACGGCTGGAACTGGCCGATGCGGGTCTGCCCGGCGCCGGCACACAGCTGACGGTGCGCGGGGCCGAGGGCAAGGTGCTGACGGACATACTGATCGGCGCGGCGCGCAATGGCCGTGTCTATCTGCGCTTTCCTGACCGGCCGCGAGCCTATGCGGCGCAATTGACGGGCGAGACAACCGCCATTCCGGCGATTGCCCTGGCGGATAACTGGCTCGATCTCGACTTCATCGCCCTTGAACCCTCCGATATCGCCCGCACGACAATCGATCCGGAAAGCGGGCCCTCCTATGTGCTCGAACGGCCAGGCCAGCTGGCGCGCAATTTCTCGCTGCGCGAACCGGGCGGCTGGCGGCCAATCACCGCCGGCGCCGGCAATGGCCCGGCAGCGGCACTGGTGCGGATGCGGTTTCGCGATGTGAGACGGGCTGATCGTCTGCGTGGCGAACCGGTCGGGCAGCATGTCGAGGAGACCTTCTCGGGCCTGCGCCTGACGCTGGATATTCTCGCCCTCGGCGAGACGCGCTGGGCGCTGGTGAGCGCGACCGCACTCACCGATGGCGGCGAGGCACGGGCGGCGGCGCTCAATGCCCGCACGCAGGGCTGGGCCTTTCTGCTGAGCGATCTCAGCCTTGACCGGCTCCTGCGTCCGCTCGATGAGATTGCCGATTATACGGGAGAGGGCGATGCGTCTGAACCAGGTGACGATTCCGGTCAGTGACATTGCGGTATCGAAGGATTTCTACCGGCGGCTCGGCTTTCGGCTACTGGTCGATTCGCCGCATTATTGCCGCTTCCTCGCGCCGGATGGTGACACGACCTTCTCGCTGCATCTGACCGTGGAGCCGGTGGTGCCCGGAGCGGTGATCTATCTGGAATGCGATGCGCTCGATGATGAGGTCGCGGCCCTGAAGGGCGAGGGCTTCGCCTTCCAGAGCGATCCGGCCGATATGGACTGGCTGTGGCGCGAGGCCAATCTGCGCGATCCCGACGGGCATTTGATCAAGCTCTATCATGCCGGCACCAACCGGATCGATCCGCCCTGGCGGGTCAGGCCGGAGGCGGGCGCATGAGGGACGCCTTGCGTCAGGCGCCGTCCGGGCCCGGTGTGTAGCCTGCCTGTTCGCTTTCACCGACACGCATAAGCCGGTCGGCGGCGGCGCGCGCAAAGCGCAGGGTCAGGGCCTTGCGCCGGGCGGGTGCCAGAGTAAGGACGGGACTTTCGCGGATGATGGCACCGCCAAATGCGTCGGCGATGATCAGGCCGGCCTGTTGGGGGATCACCTCGTGGGGAAAACGGCGCGAGACAGCGAAATAGATCCGCTCGCAATAGCCGGTGTAATCGGTCCATTTATTGTCGGCACGGAAATCGGCGATGCCGGATTTGACCTCGATAATAGTGATCTCGCCCTTGCGGCCGATCGCGGCGAGATCTGCGCGCCTGCCATCGGGCAGGGAGAATTCCGGAATCGCGCTGAAACCCATCTGCCAGAGCAGCCGTGCCGCACCGCGCATCAGCGCCCGGGCGTCGTCGATCTGCGGATTGCGGCCGGAGGCAATGTCTGAAACATCCATGGCGGGAGTTTGTTCGTTTTTTGTTCGCGTGACAAGCCGCCGGTCAGGCGGCGGCGGCGGTATTGAGGCGTGCAAGCGGCAGCAAGACCGGTTAGAGGCGTGTCAGACAAAGCGGAGATCGCCATGACTGCCACTGCCAATCTGATGCCACCGACCCTTTCGGACTTCGAGGCCCTGGCGACCAGTGCCTGGGAGGGCCTGCCCGAGGCCTATCGGACGATGTGCGGCCATGTCGAGCTCTTCGTCGCCGATTTCGCCGATGCCGACATGCTCGAGGCGGTCGGTCTGGAAGAGCCCTTCGAGCTGAGCGGCCTGTATATGGGCGTGGATCTGACGCAGCAATCGAACCTGGATCCCATGCCGCAGGCCTCGCGGGTCTTCCTGTTCCGGCGTCCGATCCTTGATGAATGGGCCGAACGCGAGACGGTGACGCTCGGCGAGCTGGTTGCCCATGTCCTGGTGCACGAGATCGGGCATCATTTCGGCCTGTCTGATGAAGACATGCACAAAATCGAGGATTCCGAGGGCTGACCGGCCCGGGAGTCCGTAAATGAGGCTTTGGCCGTAAAGCTCTGGCCGGCCACACGCAAATCCGGACTCGGGCCGCAAATCCCGCCAGAATTCGCTAATAAAGCGTAAAAAAACGCCCGCTGGTTAACCAGCGGGCGTTTTCAATTCGGTAAGGAAGAGGGGGTTCAGCCCTTCTTCTTCGGCTCGCGCTTGACGATGCCGCGACCGCTGGTGCGCTCGACGATCCGTGCCGATTTGCCGCGACGCTCGCGCAGATAATACAGCTTGGCGCGGCGAACCTTGCCCTTGCGGACAATTTCGATCAGCTCGACATTGGGTGAATACATCGGGAAGACCCGCTCGACGCCTTCGCCGAAGGAAATCTTGCGGACGGTGTAGCTCTCATTGAGGCCGCCGCCATTGCGGGCGATGCAGACGCCTTCATAGGCCTGGACGCGTTCGCGTTCGCCTTCCTTGATGCGCACGTGAACGCGCAGCGTATCGCCAGCGGCGAAATCAGGGATGACCTTGTCGCCAAGGACGCGGGTAGCTTCTTCTTGCTCAATCCGCTCGATCATGTTCATCGCGCATTCTCCTTGCGCCCCAGAAACCGGGACCAAAGGTCCGGTCGGCGCTTCTTCGTTATCGCTTCGGCCTGCTCGCGGCGCCAGGCCTCGATCTGGCCATGATGCCCCGAGAGCAAAACCTCGGGTATCTCCCTGTCCTCCCAAACGCGCGGTCGCGTATAGTGAGGATATTCAAGGAGGTCGCCCTCGAAACTCTCATCTTCGGTCGAGGCCGGATCGCCCAGCACACCGGGTAGCAATCGCACGCAGGCTTCGATGAGAAGCTGTGCGGCGGCTTCGCCCCCGGCCAGCACGGCATCGCCGACACTGACCTCTTCCATTTCGCGGCTTTCAATGACCCTTTGATCGAGGCCCTCGAAGCGTCCGCAAAACACTACAACCCCGGCACCAGCCGCCCATTCCCTCACTCGCGCTTGAGAAAGTGGCTGTCCCCGGGGAGTCAAATAGATCAACGGCCGTTTCTGACCAGGCCAGTCAGACTGTACCGCATCGATCGCCGCTGCCGCCACATCAGGCCGGAGTACCATACCGGCACCCCCGCCAGACGGAGTGTCGTCAACGGAGCGGTGCTTATGACGGGAAAACTCCCGGATGTCCACAGCTTCAAGTGCCCAAAGTCCACGATTCGCAGC
>JBNMNI010000031.1:0-9148 GCA_051275375.1 Maricaulis sp.
TCGCCGCCCTGTTCCGCTCGCAGGGGCAATGGGCGGTCTTTCGGGTCGAGGAGGGCCGCGCCGTGCTGAGGCCGGTCGAGATCGGCCAGGAGAATGGCCGCATGGCGCAGATCGTCTCGGGGCTCGATGCCGGCGACAGTATTGTGATGTATCCCGGCCCGCAAATCCGTGACGGGGTGGCGGTCAAGCGGCGCGAAGCGGCGCTTTAGGGGCGATCGCCAGGCTTTCTGCCCCGCTCGCGGGGAAGTGGCCCCTGCTTAGCTGCAGCGAAGCAGGGCCGATGGGGCGGCGAAGCCGAAAGCGCGCGCCAAAATGGATGCGCCGAACTCCAATTCAGCTCAGGAATAGTCCCATGCGCACATTCGACGAAATCTTCGCCATCGCCGCCGCACGCAAGGGCGGCGAAGCGGCGCTGGACGCCATGCTTTCCAAGCCGCTCCCCGCCGCAGAACTCGCCGCCATCCCCGATGATCGCTGGCTGTCAATGATGGCGAAATGCCTGTTCCAGGCCGGTTTCCACTGGAAGGTGATCGAGGCGAAATGGCCCGGCTTCGAGACCGCCTTCGAGGGGTTCGAGCCACCACGCCTGGCCTTCTACGGCGATGAGGAGATCGACCGGCTCGTCTCGGACAAGGCCATTGTGCGCAATGGCGCCAAGATCATGGCCGTGATCGAAAATGCCCGCTTCCTGACCGACCTCGCCGCCGAGCATGGCAGCGCCGGCAAACTCTTCGCGACATGGCCCGAGGATGATTTCATCGGCCTGATGGACCTGCTCGCCAAGCGCGGCTCGCGGCTGGGCGGCGCGACCGGTCAGCGCGTGATGCGCTGGATGGGCAAGTCGAGCTTCATCCTGTCGCAAGACGTCTGCGCCCGCCTGATCGCCGAGGGCGTGGTCGCCAAGCCGCCAACATCGAAGCGCGATCTGGCGGCCGTGCAAGCGGCGTTCAATAGCTGGCGCGCGCAGTCCGGACGTTCACTGACGGAGATCAGCCGGGTGTTGTCGATGAGCGTGGGAAGTTAGTATTTACGCTCGCCGAGCTCGTCATAGGCGCTCTGGGCGATCAAGGCCGTCAACAGGCGCTCGATCTGCTCGGGGCGGCCGCCAATCCTTTCCGCCCGGCGACGGATGACCTCGAGCGCCACACCCTGTGCCTGGCGTTCCGAAAGTCCCTGCTCGGCGATGGCCAGTTCGGCCCGGTCACAGGCCTGATGGAAAGCCGACAATCCCTTCGCCGGGTGGAAAGGCAATGCCGACACCACCTGCCGCGCCCAGTTCAGATAGTCCATCCGCCGCTCGAAGCCCCAGTCCGCCGGCGGTGATTTGGCCAGGCTGGTGAGATTGCTGGTCTTGTCGGCAAGTTTCACCAGCGCCGCCGAGCGCGACTTGCCCGGTGCACTGACCAGCTGCAACCGCTTGCGTTCCAGTTTCTTGAGCGTTTTGTCGTCGGTCAATTCCCGGACGATACCGCCGATCCGGGCCCCAAACTCGCGCTCCACTTCTTCGAACGAGGTGGGCGGACAATCCTCGACGGTGTCGTGCAGCCAGGCGGCGCAGATTTCCGCCGTATCGCCGCCGAAATCAAAAGTCAGGCGAGCGACTTCCTGCGGGTGAAGGATATAGGGTTCGGCCGCACTGCCCTTGCGGGTCTGGCCTTCATGGCGCGTGCGCGCAAAGCGCTCCGCGCGTGCTATCAGTTCAGTCATTGCTTGGCTCCATTTGAGCCCGGAATAGCGATGCGGAACGCGGCCCCGGAGAAAGGGGTCGGCGAGCCGGGATCAGTATTCGTGGGCGGGTGGGGTAGCCGGCGGGCGATTTTCTCGAACCCGCAGACTAGGCATTCTACCTACAACCCCTCGATTGCGCTGGCAATCCAATTCTGGCCGCATCTTCACTGTCGGCGGGTACGGCGCGGCAAATACCGAAGGAAACCCGGTCTGCTACCGCGGCGGCCGGCAGGTTGGATAGCCCGACCGGGCAAAGTAAGTCGGGTCAAATACGTTGATCAAACCTGCCTTTTCGAGCTAAAATCTTCCCGATCCCGGCGCGCACCACGCGGCCCTGCCGCAACTTCACCGACGTCTGGAGACTAAATGACCCCGAACCGCCCCGGAACATCGCGCCTGCGCGCCCTCGCCCTGTCGCTCGCAACCGCCGTCCTGGGGGCCTGTGCCGTGAGTGCCGGCGCCCAGGCCCAGGACGAATATATCTGGGTGCGCCAGAGCACGCCGCCAGCCGATGCGGTAACCCCTCAGGGCCGGACTGACCGCGCCCTGTGCCGAGCCACCGATGATCGGCTCAATCAGGCCTCCCGGGGGAGCTATTGGGTCGGATGGTTTGACGGCACGAATTGCCTGGCCGGGTCTTCTGGAAGCGAGGTTTTTCCGGCCGCTTCGACCCAGCTTGAGTTTCTGGTTCCAACCCCGGGTCATTCCACGCATTGGGTCGAGATGCCGGGGCGCGCCCGGCCTGATTGGAACACCGACGCGCTGTCGGCTGGCTATAGCGAGTACGGGCACCGGGAGCTGCACATCTGCAGCGTGGGCGGCGGCACCGGCTTCATGTTCTGGGGAATGGGCGGGGGCGCCGGGTATAGCTATTGCGCGACCCTCGCCCCGGAGCACCCCGGCGGCAATCCGCCGATCTACAAGCTGGTTGGCACGATCGTCTCGATTTACGACTAGACCGGGGCCGGCCAGAGCGGAGCTTCCGCAGCTCCAGACTCCGCTGCGGCGCCTGAACTTGCTATAGCAAAGCGGAACCTTGCCGGACCCGCGCCCATGCCCCGCTTCACTGTCGCTGCCCTGTATAAATTCACCCCGCTCGACGGGCTCGATGCCCTGCAGGCGCGGCTCAAACAGGTCGGCGAGGCGAATGAAATCACCGGCACGATCCTGCTGGCCTCCGAAGGCATTAATGGCACCATCGCCGGCCCCGCCGACGGGATCGCCACCATGCTCGACGCCCTGCGGGCCCTGCCCGGCTGCAGCGACCTCGAACACAAGGAGAGCTGGGCCGAGCAGCAGCCCTTCCTGCGGCTGAAAGTGCGGCTCAAGCGCGAGATCGTGACGATGGGCATTCCTGGCGTTGATCCCAATCATCTGGTCGGCTCCTATGTCGACCCGGCCGACTGGAATGAGCTGATCGCCTCGCCCGATGTCGTCACCATTGATACGCGCAATGATTATGAAGTGCGGATCGGCCAGTTCGAGGGCGCGGTGAATCCGGAAACGGTGAGCTTTCGCGAATTTCCCGACTGGTTCCGCAGATTCCGCGAAACCCGGCCGCAGGCGCGCGTCGCGATGTACTGCACCGGCGGGATTCGCTGCGAGAAGGCGACCTCCTTCGTGAAGGCCGAGGGGATAGACGAGGTCTTCCATCTCAAGGGCGGTATTCTGAAATATCTCGAGACGGTGCCGGCTGAAGAGAGCCTGTGGCGCGGCGAATGCTTTGTGTTTGATCGCCGCGTCGCCGTCGTGCACGGGCTCGAGCAAGGCACCCATACGCTGTGCCATGGCTGCCGCGAACCGCTGGCGCCAGAGGATCTGCGCTCGGAATTTTTCGTGCCGGGCGTCTCCTGCCCGCATTGCCATGACCGCATGTCGGATGCCGACCGGGAACGCTTCGCCGAACGCCATCGTCAGTCCGAGCTGGCAGCGCAGCGCGGCGAGAAGCATCTCGGGCGCGTCTATCAGGACGAGGCGAGCGAAGCGGAAACCGGATGAGCCCCGCCCTGCCCGTCCTCTGGTCCTTTCGCCGCTGCCCCTATGCGATGCGGGCAAGGCTGGCCCTGGCCGCCAGCGAAACGCAAGTCGAACACCGCGAAGTCCTGCTGCGCGACAAGCCGGCGGAAATGCTCGCCGCCTCGCCCAAGGGCACGGTGCCGGTGCTGGTCCTGCCGGACGGGCAAGTGGTCGAAGAGAGCCTCGACATCATGCGCTGGGCGCTGGGCCGCAATGATCCGCGCGGCTGGCTGTCGCCCGGGGATGCCATGTTCGAGCTGGTGGGGCGCAATGACGGGCCATTCAAACAGGCGCTCGACCGCTATAAATACCCCGACCGCTATCAGGGCGAGGATGCGCCGGACAATCGCGCCCGCGGGCTGGAAATCCTGATGGGGCTTGAGGCAAGGCTGACCGGCTCACCCTTTCTGTTTGGCGAGACGATGAGCCTGGCCGATGCGGCGATCTTCCCCTTTGTGCGCCAGTTCGCGCACACTGATCGGATGTGGTTTGCGGCGCAGCCCCTGCCCCGGCTGCAGGCCTGGCTCGCCGGACATCTGGAATCGCCGATTTTTCTGGGTATTATGAAGAAATACCCGGTCTGGCTTTCAAACACGCTCGATGACGGCGTATCGTTAACGATCGCTCCATAATAGCGCGTGCAATTTGACACCTGACCGGGCGGTGGCCCGGCGGCGACAGGAATCGCCGCACAAGATCAGGAGATTTCACGTGAATCGCATCTGGATACCCCTCGCCCTCGCCGCCTGCACCGCCATGCCGGCGCAAGCCCAGCACTGGGGCTATGAAGGCCATGAAGGCCCGCAGCACTGGCAGGACATCAATCCGGCCTGGGCCGTCTGCGCCGCCGGGCAGCAGCAATCGCCGATTGATCTGACCCACGGCATCCAAGCCCAGGCCGATGCGCCGGTGATCGACTGGGCGGATGAGACCGCCGGCGTCGTGGTCGATAATGGCCATACGGTACAGGTGACGGTGGAAAATGCCGGCGGCGTGACGCTGGGCGACACTTTTTACCGCCTGCTGCAATTCCATTTCCACGCCGCCAGCGAACACACAATCGATGGGCGCCACGCGCCGATGGAGGTGCATTTCGTGCACCAGTCGGACGCCGGCGATCTGGCCGTGATCGGCGTGATGATCGAGCGCGGCGACGCTCTGCCGGCGCTGGATTCGGTCTGGGCCGCCATGCCCGCCGACAGCGAGGCCTCGCCGGGCATTGCCGCGCGTGTTCATCTCAATGAATTCCGGCCAGCCGAAAACCAGGCCTTCCGCTATCAGGGCTCGCTGACGACCCCGCCTTGCAGCGAAATCGTGTCCTGGACAGTGTTCACCGCGCCGGTCACCGCAACGCCGGAACAGATCGAAACCTTCGAGACACGGCATCCGGAAAGCTTCCGCCCGGTCCAGCCGCTCAATCGCCGCTACGTGCTCGTCTCGGAAGACTGATCACGCAGACACCCGCACAAACAAGCCCCGGGCCAGAAATGGTCCGGGGCTTTTTCATGCCTGATATGCGTCAGGCCAGAGCTCAGTGCGGCTCGCCCGGCACATAACCGCCTTCACGGATGGAAAGGTCCAGCGTGCGCCATTCCTCGGCCACGAAGAGTGGTGCCTGGTCGGCATAATGCGGTGAGCTTTCATCCAGCGTGGCGGCGCCATACTGGATGATGGCCGAAGCGTCGAGCGAACCGTCGGCCAGCCATTCCACCAGCATGATCGAAGTGTCGCCCGCCGCCGCGATCAGCTGGCCATTCTCATCGAGATCATGCGAACCGGCATAGACGGCGCGCAGCGTGTCGGGCCCGCCGCCGATCGGCAGATCGACAGTGCCGTGAACCAGCCGGTTGACCTCGCCCCACTCCGGATCGAGCCGGCCATGGCGCAGCATCAGCTCGGCAGAGGACTCGCGCAGCGCCTCGACCGGGTCCATCAGCCAGGGATCATCGGTGTGCAGATTGCCGATACAGCGCACGGCCACCAGCACGCCCAGCGCGGCTTCGCGATTGGCAATATCGGTGGAGAAATCCCAGCGCCCCAGCACCGCCTGCGCGTTCGCCAGATCCTGATCGCCGGAGAAATCCGCCGCCAGCAATTGGGTCACCAGCCGCGCCACCGGCGATTCAGCCGCATAGACCTTGTCGAACTTGATCCGCAACAATGCCTCGCGGCTGATGGGGCCTTCGGCCCGCAACAGGCTCAGACCGCGCCAGGCGCGGTTGGAATAGCGCGGCTCGATGCCGAAGGTCGGCGAATAATCGGCCGGGTCGAGATTATCGGCCAGTTCGGCGGCATCGAAGGGCGTCTGGTTGGAAGAGAGCAGCCAGCCGCCGGCCGGATCGGTATAGATCGGCATGGCAGTCAGCGGCAGATATTCGTCCCAGATCAGTTCGGAACGGTCGCCCGGCAGGTATTGCAGCCAGTCATAACCTTCCTCGCGCACGGGCATGCGGGCATTGAAGACATAGGCGATATGGCCCTCGCGATCGGCATAGACGGCGTTGAGCGAGGAGATGGCGTTGATTTCCATCGCCGCCATCCAGCTGTCGAAATCCGTGGCGCGATTCATCGCATACCATTGTTCGACCTGGCCGATCTGGTCCATGCCGGAATAGCGGATCGCGTAATCACCATGCTCGGTCCGCACCACAGGCCCGTGGCGCGACCACCACATATCGCGCGTCACCGTCCAGCGGATCGGCCCGAATATCCGCACCGTCAGGCGCGCCGTGCCGTGCTCGAGATCGAGCCATTCGCCGTCGAGCCGGTAGCGATCGCCCTCGGTTTCCAGCACATAGACATCGGACAGGTCAGGCTTGTTGACCGTATGGGCCCAGCCCAGATCGGGATTGAAACCGTGCAGGATGAGCGGCGCACCGGGGAAGGTGGCGCCGGCCATGTCCCAGCCATCCTCCGAGTGCAGCCTTGCCTCATACCAGGCCACCGGCCCGGCATAGGGCTGGTGCGAATTGATCAAAAGCCGCGTGGCGCCATCAGCGGAGCGCGAGGGAGCGACGGCAAAGGCATTCGAGCCGAAGGGCAGAGTCTCCGCCTCGATCAGCTGGAACGCCGTCTCGCTGGAGCCCATCGAGACGGTGCGCTGGCGCGTATCCTCGAACAATTCGGCCAGATCAGCGTCGAGCCCGTACATGAAGGGAGTGCGCAGCACGAAGCCGGCGATAATGTCCTGGCCCCGCACCGGCATTTCGGCGGCCCAGACATCGGCGGGGTGTTCGGACGCATAGAGATTGAGACCGTCGGCATAGGCCTCGACCAGGGCGCGGGTCGCCGGCGCCAGATCGGTCATGTAGCGGGTCTCGACCGTGTCGGCTATGCGCAGCAATTGCACGACATAATCGGTCGGTGCAGCATCCTGGCCGGCATAACGCGCCAGACGGCCGCGCGCGGCCACCAGCGTCGTCTGCATCGTCGCCCAGTCATCCTCGGCATGGGCATAGCCCAGACCGAAGGCCGTATCAGGGTCGGTGACGCCGTAGATTTGCGGCACGCCGAATTCGTCGCGCACAATGCGCACCGAATAGGCCTGCGCCGCGGCCCGGGCCTCGCGTTCAAACGCTTGCCGTTGCAAGTGCGCCGGTCCGAAAATTCCCAGCGGCCCTGCAACGGCCAGCAGGATTATGATGATGACGACCAGGCGCCGGCGTTTCGACTTGTCCATTATGTGTCCCCTTTTGCCGCAACTCTAACCCAGCCCGCCGGGTCGGCAATGGGAGAAAGCGCAGCATTGCCCGCAGCAAAAAGGGGCGCCCCGTCGGAGCGCCCCTCTTCATTCATGCGTTCGAAGCGGCCTATTGCCAGAAATAGGGCTGGCGCGGCTGATCGCCGGTGACGGTCTCATTCATGGTCGCCGCGTCATAGAGGCGGCCATTGAGCATCACCATGTCGATCTCGTCCGTATTGCCGATATCGTCGAGCGGATTGGCCCGCATGATGACCAGATCGGCCAGCTTGCCGACTTCGAGCGAACCGAGATCCTGGTCGAAGCCGAGATGGCGGGCCGGCATGACGGTCGCGGCCCGCAGGGCCTCGAGCGGCGTCCAGCCACCGCGCACCAGCGACCACATCTCCCAATGCGCCGCCAGGCCCTCTTCCTGGCCGTGAGCGCCGATGACAACATCGACACCGCGTTGCATCAGCAGATGCGCGACGCGGCCATTATCATCATCGACGAAATCGGTTTCCGGCGCCGTGGTGCGGCGAACCGAGCTTTCCTGCAGGATGCGCGGCGGTACGTGCTGCGACAGGATCGGGTGCAGCCAGACATCCGTCGCCTGGCGCCAATAGGGATCACCGGCCAGGCCGCCATAACTGACGACCAGGGTCGGCGAATAGGCGACATGGGTCTGGGAATACAGGCTGAGCACATCCTCATAGATCATCGAGACCGGCAGATTATGTTCCAGCGAGCTATTGCCGTCGGCGATCAGTGACATGTCCATATGATAGTTGGACCCGCCCTCGGGGACGACCAGCAGGCCGGCCTCCATGGATGCGGCAACGACTTGCTGACGCTGGTCGCGGCGCGGCTGGTTGTAGTTCTTGATCGAAAGCGCGCCCTGGGATGCCAGACGGAAGACGTGTTGTTCGGCATCGTCCAGGCTGTTGATCTCGGCATAGACCGATGGCGCGCGGGCGCCATAGACGATCTCGCCGCTGGAATAGATGCGCGGTGCCAGAAGCCGTCCCGCACGTTCGTATTCACTGGCTGCGAAGATATGACTGGCCTGGCTGGACGGGTCGTGGATCGTCGTCACGCCGAAGGCGAGATGGGCGATATCCGACCAGTTCTGCTCGGGGATGATGTCGTCGGTACCCTGGGGCCCGTGGGCATGGGCATCGATGAAGCCCGGCGTGATGGTATGCCCGGCGACATCGACCACACGGGCACCCTCGGGAACTTCAATGTCAGCACCGATGGCGATGATGCGATTGGCGTCGATCACGATCGTGCCGTTTTCGATCACGCCGCCATCTTCACCGGCCATGGTGATGATGCGCGCGCCGACCAGGGCGGTGATGCCGGTGGGACGATCGGCGGTGACCGTCATCGACAGATCGACACCTTGCGTCGGCGGCTCATAACCCTCGCCCTCGGCGGCGTTGGGATCGGGACGGAAATCCTCGATCCGGGCCGAATAGAAGACCGGGCCCATGCTCCAATTGACCTGCTGGCCGCCATCGCTCCAATGGAAATAGGTGCCGCCATTGCCCGACAGCTCGACCGTTGGCAGGGCGCCGCTGGTGCGGCTCTCGCCGACCGATTGCGGGCCCGGCAGAAGCGGGCTGACGAAGACATCGTAATTCTGCCGGTAGGCGACATGATCGCCGGCCGGCGAGACTTCGAATTCGGTCACCAGCTCGCCGGTGGCGTGGGTGCGCTCAT
>JBNMNI010000032.1:0-9141 GCA_051275375.1 Maricaulis sp.
ACCGATAGCCGTGCCGATGGCGGGCCGGGCTTTCTGCCGCTCTCGCATCTGATCGGCCGCGCCGAGACCGTGCCCTTCACCTTTGCACGCTGCCGCGCCGAACCGGGGCTGCATTGTGCATCAGGCCGGGTCTGGCACTGGCTGTAATACCGCTCTAACCTCCCGGCCTGAAACCGGATCGGGAGAGCGGCCATGAGCCTCAAGGACAAGACGATATTCATCACCGGCGCCAGCCGGGGCATTGGCCTGGCGATTGCCGAGCGCTGTGCCCGCGATGGCGCCAATATCGTCATCGCCGCCAAGTCGGACACCGAGCAGGCCAAGCTGGAAGGCACGATCCACACGGCCGCAGAAGCGGTTGAGGCCGCGGGCGGCAAGGCGCTGGCGGTGAAGTGCGATATTCGCGACGAGGCCCAGGTCGAGGCTGCTGTCGCCGCCGCTGCGGCGCATTTTGGCGGCATTGATGCGGTGATCAACAACGCCTCGGCGATCTTCCCGCGTGGCACGGCCGATGTGCCGATGAAGCGCTATGACCTGATGCACCAGGTCAATGGTCGCGGCACATTCATGGTGACGCAAAAATGCCTGCCCTGGCTGGAGAAGGCCGAAAATCCCCACATCATCGCCCTGTCGCCGCCGCTCGACATGCGCCCGCTGTGGTTCGGCCCGCACGTTGCCTATACCAGCGCCAAATACCAGATGAGCCTGTGCATTCTCGGATGGGGCGAGGAATTCAAGGGCCGCATCGCTGCCAATGCGATCTGGCCGCGCACGGCCGTGGCGACGGCGGCGATCTCCAACATTCTCGCCGATGCCGAGGCGATGAAAGCCTGCCGCAAGCCGGAAATCCTTGCCGAAACAGCCTATCGCGTCCTCAACAAGCCGGCGGCCAGCTTCACCGGCAATTTCCTGATCGATGACAGCTTTCTCTATGCCGAGGGTGTCCGCGATTTCGAGCAATACAGCTATGTGCCCGGCATCGAGCTTCTGCCCGACTTCTTCGTCCCCGAAGATGTGCCGGCACCGCCGGGGGTGAAAATCATGAATGTAACGCTGGGGCATTGAAGCATGGAGCGCCGGTTCTCCGGACCGGCGCTCATCGGGCCTGTGCCATTTGGTTTTTTGGCAGTACGGTATGCGTCAACGTGAATTTCAAAGCAGACTGACTCGATGAGAACACTGGTTATCGACAACCCGGCCAGCCGCATGCACCGCGTACCGCCGGGACATCCCGAGCATGAGGGCCGCTATGTCGCCGTGCGTGATGCCCTGATGGGACTGGCTCTGCCCGTCTGGCATCAGGCAGAGCCGGCCGCGACCTCGGCGGTCGAGCGGTTTCACACTGCCGACTATGTCGAGCGCATCCGCAGCGCCTGCCTCTCGGCGGGGGATGCGGAATGGGTCTCGCTCGATCTCGATACCAAGGTTTGCGCCCAGTCCTGGGACGCGGCGCTGGCGACGGCGGGCGCCTCGATCGACGCCGTCGACCGCATCATGGCCGGTGAGGGCCAGGCCGCCTTCTGCCTGGCCCGCCCGCCCGGCCATCATGCCGAGCCGGACCGGGCAATGGGTTTCTGCCTGCTCAATTCAATCGCGATCGCGGCCCTGCATGCGCTCCATGTCCACGGACTTGAACGGGTGGCGATCGTCGATATCGACGTGCATCACGGCAATGGTTCGCAATGCCTGGCCGAGGTGGACGGGCGCGTGATGTTTGCTTCGCTGCACCAGTCGCCGCTTTATCCCGGCACCGGCAGTGCGGGCGAAACCGGCCTCAATGGCAATGTCGTCAATGTGCCGCTGGAGGCGGGGACGCGGGGCGCGGTCTGGCGCGAGGCCTTCGACCGGGAGGTGCGGCCGGCGCTCGCTGCCTTCCGGCCGCAATTCATTTTCGTCTCTGCAGGTTTCGATGCGCATGAGCGCGATCCGGCCGGCGGCCTGGCCCTGCTGGAAGCCGACTTCGCCTGGGCTGGCGGCGAATTGGCGTCGCTGGCGGCAGAATTCGCGTCCTCGCGGCTTGTCTCGGTGCTGGAGGGC
Organism: Maricaulis sp.; assembly: GCA_051275375.1. GTDB lineage: Bacteria > Pseudomonadota > Alphaproteobacteria > Caulobacterales > Maricaulaceae > Maricaulis. The sequence continues at coordinate 2,038 of JBNMNI010000032.1, forward strand.
GGATACGACTGCCCGGCGCTTGGCCGCTCGGCAGCTGCCTTTGTGCAGGCCTTGGTCGAAGCATGATTTCTGGTCAGGCAGGTGGCGACGGGGCGCACCGGCTGAGTGTGTCGGACCCCGCGTGCCAGTCGATGTCCAAATCTGAAAACCTGCCTTCCCCGTCAAACCCGGGCCCGATTACCATTGCCCGGCATGGCAAGCCCGATGCTGATCGAACGACTGTGCTCGACTGGCGCGGCTATGAGGGCTGGTGGGACGGATGTTACCAGCCTGCCGGCCTGCTCGCCGGGCAGACTCCGCCCGATGATCTGATCGCGGTCGCCGCCGACGCCCATATCGTGTTTGCCAGTACATTGCGGCGGGCGATCGAGACGGCGCGTGCCGCTGCCCCCGGGCGCGAGCTGGTGATTGATGCCTGTTTCATCGAAGCCGAACTGCCACCGCCGGCCATGCCGGGCCGTTTCATGGCCAAGACCTGGGGCGTCTTCGCCCGGGCGTCCTGGTGGCTGGGATTTTCGCGCGGACGTGAGAGCCGCAAGGAAGCGGAAAAACGCGCAGCCCTGGCGGCGCACACCCTGGTCGAGGCCGCAAAGTCGGGGCCGGTGCTGGTGTGTGCCCATGGCTGGTTCAACCGGATGATGCGGCCACACATGCGAGCGCTCGGCTGGCATTGCGTGCGCGATGGCGGCGATAATTACTGGTCCTTCCGGCAATACGAATACCGTCCTTGATAATTGCGCAATTGCCGCCCGGCAGGCAGCTGCCTATGTTGCCCACCCTGCAGGAGAGTTTTGATGCCCGACACGCCGAATGCCGATATCGAGAAAATGAGCTTCGAACAGGCGCTCGCCGAGCTGGAGGCCATCGTGCAACAGCTTGAGTCCGGCGAAGTCGAGCTTGAGCGATCAATCGCGATCTATGAGCGCGGCGCAGCGCTGCGTGCCCATTGCGATGGCAAGCTGAAGGATGCCGAGCTGAAGGTCGAGAAAATCGTCCGCGGCGAGGATGGCAAGCCGGCACTCGAGCCGGCGGGGCTGGATTGATCCGGTGACCGGTCAGGGCGCCACGATCGAGGATTTTCTCAAGCTCGACATCCGGATCGGAACGGTCGTTCGCGCCGCCGATTTTCCCGAGGCCCGCAAGCCGGCGATTCAGCTATGGATCGATTTCGGCGGTGAGCTCGGCGAAAAAAGATCCTCGGCCCAGATCACGGCGCATTACACGCCCGAGAGCCTGGTCGGCAAACAAGTGCTCGCAGTGGTGAATTTTCCACCGCGTCAAATCGGTCCGATGCGCTCTGAAGTGCTGACTCTCGGCGTTTCTGATGGCAAGGGAGAGATCGTGCTGATGGCACCCGATCAAGTCGTGCCGAACGGATCGCGTCTTTCCTAGGCCGGCAATGAAATTGGCAGAGAGTCCTGATCATCAGGACAGCCCAGAACCAACAGGACAGGCGAGCGTGATGCAGAATTTCGAACAGCGTCTCAATGAGGCAGCCGATCGGGTCACGGTTGCGCTGGACGCGTTGCTTCCGCGCGCGGAGGGGCCTGAGGGTCAGCTCAATTCCGCGATGCGCTATGCCGCGCTTGGTCCGGGCAAGCGCCTGCGGCCCTTTCTGGCGATCGAGTGCGGCCGTCTGGTCAATGCCGATGAGCGCGGGCTGTTGCGCGTCGCCTCGGCGCTGGAATGCATCCACGCCTATTCCCTGATCCATGATGATCTGCCCTGCATGGATGATGACGATCTCAGGCGCGGCCGTCCGACCGTGCATCGCGCCTATGATGAGGCGACGGCGATTCTGGCCGGCGATGCGCTGCAGGCCGTCGCCTTCGAGATTCTTGCCCATCCCGATACCCATAATCGCGGCAGTGTCCGGGCCCGGCTGGTCGAGCGCCTGTCGCGCGCCTGCGGCCCCTATGGCATGGTCGGTGGCCAGATGATCGATATTCTTGGCGAGACCCAGGAACTCGATATTTCCATCGTCACCCGCATGCACCGCATGAAAACCGGCGCGCTGATCAGCTATGCCGCCGAGACGGCCTGTATCCTGCGCGATGTCGAACCGCAGATCCGCCGGGCGCTTGAGGGATTTGCCCATGATCTCGGCCTGGCCTATCAGATCACGGATGATCTGCTCGATGCCACGGGTAGCGCGTCGGATGCAGGAAAAGCGGTCGGCAAGGATGCCGGTCAAGGAAAAGCCACCTTTGTCACCATTCTGGGGATTGAGGGCGCGCAGGATCGTTCGCGGCACTTGGCCGCGCAAGCCAAGGAACACCTTGAACCTTTCGGCGCGCGAGCAGACACTCTCAAAGAAGCGGTTGATTACGTTCTCACTCGCCGCTCCTGAAAGGCCGGTAATCGAATGCCCCAAAACACGCCGAAACTTGGCACGCCGAATCTCGACCGTATCGCCACACCCGCCGATCTGAGAAATCTCGACCTGGACATGCTCAGGGCCGTCGCGGACGAATTGCGCGCCGAGACGATCGATGCGGTTTCGGTCACGGGCGGGCATCTCGGCGCAGGGCTGGGTGTGGTCGAGCTGACAACAGCGCTACACCATGTGTTCGAAACCCCGAAAGACATCCTGATCTGGGATGTCGGGCATCAATGCTATCCGCACAAGATCCTGACCGGCCGGCGTGACCAGATCCGCACCCTGCGCCAGCCTGGCGGCCTGTCCGGTTTCACCAAGCGCTCGGAAAGCGAATACGACCCGTTCGGTGCGGCGCATGCCTCGACCTCGATTTCCGCCGCGCTGGGCTTTGCCGTTTCGCGCGATCTCAAGGGCGAGAGCAATAATGTCATCGCCGTGATCGGTGACGGATCGATGTCGGCGGGCATGGCCTATGAGGCGATGAATAATGCCGGCGGGCTCGAAAAACGCCTGATCGTCATTCTCAATGATAACGACATGTCGATCGCACCGCCGGTCGGCGCCATGAGCCATTATTTCGCGCGCCTGGTCTCATCGAAGAGCTATCGCTCCCTGCGCAGGATCGGCAAGGGCGTCGCCAAGGCGATCGGCGTCGAGGGGCCAGCCCGGCGGGCCGAGGAATATATGCGCGGCATGGCGATGGGCGGAACCCTGTTCGAGGAAATGGGCTTTCGCTATGTCGGCCCGATCGACGGGCATGATCTCGACCAGCTGGTGCCCGTGCTGCGCAATGTCCGCGATGGCGATGATGGCCCTGTCCTGATCCATGTCGTGACCCAGAAGGGCAAGGGCTATGCCCCGGCCGAGGCCGCCGACGACAAATATCACGGCGTCGCCAAATTCAACGTCGTCACCGGCGAGCAGCAAAAGGCCGCCAGCGGTCCGGCCTCCTATACCAAGGTGTTTGCGCGGCAATTGATCCGCGAGGCCGAGGTCGATGACCGTATTGTCGGGATCACCGCGGCCATGCCCGCCGGCACCGGCATGGACCTGTTTGCCGAGCGCTTTCCGGACCGCTGTTTCGATGTCGGCATTGCTGAACAGCACGCCGTCACTTTTGCGGCCGGTCTCGCGGCCGACGGCATGAAACCCTTTGCCGCGATCTATTCCACCTTCCTGCAGCGCGGTTATGACCAGGTTGTCCATGACGTGGCCATCCAGGGCCTGCCGGTACGCTTTGCGATCGACCGCGCCGGACTGGTCGGCGCCGATGGCGCCACCCATGCCGGCTCCTTCGATGTCGGCTATCTGGGCATCCTGCCAGGCATGGTGGTGATGGCCGCGGCCGATGAGGTCGAGCTGGCGCGCATGGTCGCGACGGCGGTGCAGATCGATGATGGGCCGTCGGCCTTCCGCTATCCTCGCGGCAATGGGCTCGGGCTCGAAATGCCGGCCGTGATCGAGCCGCTTGCCATCGGCAGGGGCCGCATCGTGCGCGAAGGCACAAGCATCGCACTGTTGTCTCTGGGAACGCGGCTGGAAGAAACGCTGAAAGCCGCCGATGCGCTCGGTGCGCAGGGCTATTCGACCACGGTTGCCGATGCCCGCTTCGCCAAGCCGCTTGATGCCGATCTTATCCTGCGCCTGGCGCGTGAGCACGAGGTATTGGTGACGATCGAGGAAGGCTCCCGCGGCGGATTTGGCGCTTTCGTGCTGCATCTTCTCGCCGAACGCGGCGTGCTCGATACCGGGCTGAAAGTCCGCACCATGACCCTGCCGGATGTGTTCCAGGATCAGGACGCACCATTCAAGATGTATGATACGGCCGGGCTCAATGCCCGCCATATCGTTGCCACCGCGCTCGACGCCCTGGGCCGCAATCAGGACCTTGCCAAGACCGTGGTCGCACCGATGCTGGCCGAATAGGCCGGGTAGCCGGGATGATGGCGATGGACCGGATGGCAATGCCGCCGGAGGAGTTGAGCGACGGCGCGGTCACCATCCGGCTGGGCGATCATCTTGAACCTCAAGCCCCGACCTATGTGCCGACCCTGAGCTATTCGATCGAGGTCGAGGGCCGGATTGTGGGCGAGACCCGCGTCCGGCTTGGCGATAATGATGATCTGAAGCGGTATTTCGGCCATATTGGCTATGAGATTTATCCAGCCTTTCGCGGGCGCGGCCACGCCACAGCGGCCTGCCGGCTGGCGCTGCGGGTGATGCGCGATCTGGGCTATGGCGAGGTCTGGATTACCTGTAATCCGGAAAATCTGGCCTCGCGGCGGGTGTGCGAGAAAACCGGCGCCCGCTTCTTGGAGATCGTGGATATCCCGGCCAATCATGTGATGTACGAGCACGGCATCGTGCAAAAATGCCGCTACCGGGTGACGCTGTGATACGGGCTGATCTCTATCTGGTGCAGCACGGGCTGATCGAGACCCGCGCCAAGGCGCAGGAGGCGATCGCTGCCGGCAAGGTCCATGTCGACGGGGTGGTGGTGACCAAGCCCTCGCAGAAAATCGCCGAGGGGGCGGCTGTGACCGCAGAGCCGGCCCATCCTTATGTGTCGCGGGCGGCGCTCAAACTGCTTGCGGGGCTTCAGGCGTTCGGGATCGATCCGGCGGGCCGGATCTGTCTCGATGTCGGATCATCGACCGGCGGCTTTACCGAGGTCCTGCTCGAAGGCGGTGCCGCGAAGGTCTATGCCGTCGATGTTGGCCATGACCAGCTTCACCTGCGCTTGCGCCGCGACTTGCGAGTGGTCCCGATGGAGGGGGTCGATGCGCGGGCCCTGACGCGGGAGGATTTCGAGGTCGCACCATCGCTGATCGTTTGCGATGCCAGCTTCATTTCCTTGCTGAAAGTAATCCCCAACCCGATGTCCCTGGCGGCAAACCAGGCCGATTTGATCGCGCTGATCAAGCCCCAGTTCGAGGTCGGCAGGGGTTCGATCGGCCGGGGTGGTCTGGTGAAGAGCGCGAAGGAGCGCGCGCGCGCGGTCGCTGAGGTCCGGGCCGCGCTTGACGGCCTTGAAGGCTTTGTTGTGCGCGATGTCATGGAGAGTCCGGTCAAGGGCGGGGACGGCAATCAGGAGTACCTAATTGCCGCCCGCCGGAATGTCGATTCGATTTCCTGACCCTCGGACAGGAATGCAGTGCTGCGCTAATCGGCAGGCCGCCAGATATTGTCCGCACCCTGACACATATAGACTTGCTCGGTGACCGTCTGTCCGTATTCGTCCATGCGACGGGTCTGGCTCCACTGGCAGTTTCCGCCCGGCGAGCCGGCATTATAGGTGCGCGCCTCATAGCCGGTCTGGGCGCCGCCGACCAAGGAGGTTGATGAGCTCGAATTGGAGCCGTCGACATAGCCGTAATCACTGCCATAGCCACTGTCGTAACCGCTGTCATAGCCATTGCCATAGCTGTCGGTGCTGGAGCCGCCGCGATAGGTATCGCTATAGCCGTTCTCGTAAGTGCTGTTGTAGCCATCATTATACCCGGCGCCATTATTCTGGCCCTGGTAATAGCCCTGGTCGTAACCATTGGCGGCAGGCTTGCCCGGATAGGGGTTGTAGGCGGTGTTGTCGGGGGCATTGCGGGTATTGCCGCAATCATTGCCGCCGCTGGCGATTCCCGCCCCGATCAGCGCGCCGACACCGGCGCCGGCGATGGTGCCGACTTCCTCGGCATTGCCGCGGTCCTGGCGATTATTGCGGCCGCGATAATCATTATGATGCCCACGCCCACCGCGCCGGTAATCCGGCTGGTTGTTGGAATCATCGGCCAGTTCATTGCCGATCACCGCGCCGAGAAGACCGCCGATGATGGCGCCGGCGACCTGGCGGCCCTGGCGTTCGGATTCGCAATTGCCGGGGGCCTGGGCCTGGGCGGAGGCCGCAGGCACCACAGCCGTGAGGGCGGTGGCGGCGAGCAGGGCGGTTGTCAGCAGTTTCATGTCGGTCTCCTGGCGTGGGCGAGTCATCTCTGGCCCGACTTTCACACTACCATATATCCGGGCCGATGAGCCCGGGATGAACGTTAAAAACATGCTCTGCAATCGCGGTGCCGTCCGGCCCTGTCACGAAGCGGGGCCGGGCCAATGGCCCGGCCCCCGAGTTCGATGATGTATGTCCTGGTCTATTGCTGGCGGGCGACTTCCCAGTCGCCATAGGCATCGCGGCACATGCGCACACGGTCGTAATTATAGGTCCCGTCCGGCATGTAGATCTCCGCATCGCCCCAGCGGCACTGGGTATTGCCCCAGGCATAGCTCTCGCGGATCACAATGCTGCCGCGCACGCCGGAATAGGGGTTGCCCCAGTAATAGGCCTGCCCGTTTTCAAAGGCGTAATTCATCGCATACTGGTACTGGACCTTGTCGCAGTCATCGAGCTGGCTGACCGCCGAGCCGAGCGCGGCTCCGAAACCGGCACCGAGCAGTATGCCGACCCCGACATTGTCGCCATCAGCGGCGGCGCCACCAATGATCGCGCCGAGAATCGCCCCGATCGCAGCGCCATTGCCATTGCGGTCATAGCGGCAGGCCCCGTCATAATATCCGAACTGCCGGTTGTTATAGCCATTGTCATAATAGCGCGAATTATACCGCCACCGGGTCGACGGTCCGTAATGTCCGTAATAGGGCGAGTTGTTCCAGCCGACATTCATGTGATGGACCCAGCGCACATCATTGCGATGGTCGAGCCGGTAGAAGGATTGGCG
>JBNMNI010000033.1:0-9090 GCA_051275375.1 Maricaulis sp.
CCAAGGATAGCGACGCCAATGTTCATGGCTTCGTCAAACAGCTCAACGAGCTGATCCAGCAGGCCCTGACGCGCATCTACCAGGATGCCCGCGCTGACCGCCTGCCCAATTATCCCGAGTCCAAGCCATTCCAGGAGATCGTCACCGAGATCCACGCCCGCGACCGCCGCGCTTACCAATTGCGCGCAGCCATGGCGAACCGGCTCAGATCAGCGAGTAAATACAGCACCAAGCTCGATGCCTTGATGGAGATGGCCGACGCGCTGAAAGTCGAGGGCGAAACGCGAAACTTTGCGATCGCCGAAATCGACAGCTATGCCGCGGAAGTCATCAGTTTCGACGCCGGCATGGCGGCCCTGCTGGGGCCTTGCCGCGATCTGGGCGAAACCCTGGAACGGCTGACCTGCCTGTTCGACGGCGATCACTCGGCCGGGGCCATCAATTACGCGCCGGCCATCTGCAAGCGGCTGACACAAAATATCGGCAAGGGCGAAATGGATGCCTGCCGCACCGTTATCGCCCATAGCATACTGACCGAATTGCAGCGGCCCAAACGCCTGCGCCCGACCAGCCTGCTGGAGGAGGTCCGGCTTGCCCGGGAACTGGCACAGAAACTGGTGATGAGCCCCAATTCCCTGCTGCCGACCGACGCGCTGATCAAGGCGTTTGCGGCCCGATCCGCACGCCTGCTGCATTCGGAAACCATCGACGAATTGCTGAAAAACGCGCGCGATCCGGACGAGGAACTCGAACGCTTGCTGGCGCTGGAAGAGAATATCGTTGGCGAGGCCAACAAGCAGAAACTGGCCGGCTATGCCCACGGCATGCTGGGCTCACAGAATGTCCTGTCCTGGTATCTGCGCGGCCCCAACAAGCCGCTCGAACGGCTGGCTTCACTGACTGCCCACCAGCGCCGTGTCCTCAAGGGCCATTACCCGTCGCGCGAAAAGGCGGAACTGGCCAATGCCATTGATTCGCTGGGCATGAAGATCATCGATGAGAGCAAGATCCTCAACGCCGTGGAAGCCGGCGACCGCCCCGCCCTCGACAAGGCGACCGGGCTGCTGAGGCTGGCGACGGCCGGCGCCCTGCCGATTGGCCAGTGCTCGTCCGACGCCCAGGCCCGTGCCGTGCGCCACCTCAAATCGGCGGTCGGCATGAGCGAGGCCAAGACTGATGAAGGCAAGGCCAAGCTGGTGCTGATCCAGACCATGTTGATCCAGATGGCACCGCGCGCCAGCGCGGCATGACTGCGCGGCACAAGCGGCGCGCTGTCCTGGGTCTTTGCAAGCTGCCGCGCCACGGTTAAGCTTTTCATATGTGGATCAGAACCGGTTTGGCGGCGTTGGCAGGACTGGCATGCGGCGCGGCCCTTGCCGTGCTGCTGGCCTTCGGCCCGTTCGATATTGGCGGCGCCCGCGCCGGCCCCTGGCAGACCAATCTCCTGATCGGCGACCCGACAGCCAGTGCCACGGTGCGCGCCGCCATAGCCCGGCGTGGATTGCTGGCCTTGAACCGCTCGGAAACCGTCTATTTCAACGCAATACGTGACGATCAGGGTCAAAGCCTGCGCGAGGACTGCACCTATCGCGTCAGCTTCGAACAGGAGCCGGATGCACGCTGGTGGAGCCTTACCCTCTACGCTGCGGACAATTATCTGGCGGTCAATGGCGATGCTGCCCATTCGGTCACGGCCGAACACGCCGCCGCAAGCGCCGAGGATCCGATGACGGTGATCGTCGCCGCCTCACGACCGGACGCGACCGCCTACTGGATCAGTTCGCGCAATGCCGGCAGTTTTGCCCTGACCTTGCGCCTTTACCAACCCAATGCGCCGATCAGCGAAAATCCGATGGTGGCAAGCCTGCCGCCGATCGAGCGCCTCGGCTGCGGAGACCAGACATGATGCGCTGGTCGCTTCCCGCCGCCGCGGCCGTGATCGCAGGCCTGCTCGGTTTCTGGTTCACGCTGAACTGGATTCCCGGCTTCATCATGACGCGCGCGATGGACCGGATGGAAAGCGGCGGCGCAGCCGTCAACGCGGTCATGCACGCACCGCCTGTCACCGAGACCAGCCGCAATGTCGTCAGGCCCAGCCCGGACATCCTCTATTCGGTCTGCCCGTTTGACCTGTCGCTCGGACCGTTGCTGATCCAGGCGCGATGGCCCCGCAGCGGCAGCTATGCCTCCATCAGCCTGTATGACAGCCGCACCAATAATATCTTCACCCTGAGCGATCGCGATACAGAGCGGGCCCCGGCGATCTGGCTCGACCTGCCAGACAGGGCAGCCGTTCCCGCCGGTGCGATTTCTGTCCAGAGCCCGACCGAAACCGGCCTTGTCCTGTACCGCCGCATCGTCGAGGATCCGTCCACGATCCCGGTCGCCGATGCCGAACGGCGCAGCTTCATGTGCGACGCCCAGCAGGACTGATCCAGAGGATCGAGACAGAAAAACCCCCGGAGCCGGGCTCCGGGGGTTTTCAGCCTGTCCGTCGTGGCCGGCTATTGCGGCGTTGTGCTGGTCTCCGCTGCCGGCTCGTCCGCATCCATCAGCTTTTGCGTCAGGAAGGTGTAGAGCAGGGCATCGCGCCGGGCCAATTCCTCGAGATTGGCCGCAGCGGCATGACCGCCCGCCGTGTTCTCGTAATAGAGATAGGGATGGCCAAGCTCGGCGAGCAGATGCGCCATCTTGCGCGCATGCCCGGGATGAACCCGGTCATCCTTGGTCGAGGTATAGAGATAGATTTCCGGGTATTCGCCATTGGCGTCGACATTGTGATAGGGCGAGATCGAACGCAGGAAGGCGCCTTCGTCCGGATCGGCCGGGTCGCCATATTCGCCCATCCAGGAATTGCCCGCGAGCAGCGTGTGATAGCGCAGCATGTCGAGCAGCGGCACGGCCGACACGACGGCATTCCACAGATCCGGCCGCTGGGTGTACATCACACCGGTCAGCAGACCGCCATTCGAACCGCCATAGACACCGAGATGGCGCGAACTGGTCAGACCGGTTGAGATCAGGTCCTCGGCGACAGCGATCAGATCGTCATAGATGATCTGGCGGTTCATCTTCAGCCCGGCCTGGTGCCAGGCCGGTCCGAATTCGCCGCCGCCGCGGATATTGGCGACAACATAGGCGCCGCCATTTTCCAGCCAGAGCTGACCGCGGCTGCCCGAATAGCTCGGCCGGATCGAGACCTGGAAACCGCCATAGGCGTAGAGCAGGGTCGGTGTCGTCCCGTCCATCACCGTATCGGCGCGGCGAACCACGAAATACGGGATCATTGTGCCATCGGTCGAAGCAGCCTCGCGCTGTTCGACCACCAGGCCTTCGGCATCAAACCGCGCCGGAACCGACTTGATCGGCTCGACCGTGAGGTCAGCGGAATTCACCACTGAAAGCGTATCGGGCGTCAAAAAGCCCTCGGCCGTCATGAAGGCGATGTCTTCATGGCTGTCCGTGCTGCCCAGACCAATCGTCATATTGGCCGGAACCGGGATGGTCTCGGAGGACCAGATGCCGTTTTCGAAACGGAAGGCCTCCAGCCCGCCAACGACATTCTCGTCGATTTCGACCAGGAAAGCCGTGCGCGTGGCACCCATGCCACCCAGCGACTGCCGTGCCCGCGGAACATAGACGGTGTGCACCGTCGGCAATTGGCCGCTGGCGACGAATTCGGCCATGTCAAAGGACAGAAGCGAGCCTTGGGCAAAGCTTGCGCCGCCTGCGACCGGCGCCCAGTCCTCCTCGATGGTGAAGACCAGCTGGCCGTGGAAAATATCCTGGATCGAGGATTTGGCCGGCAGCGGCAATTGCACCGGCGCCGCATCGGCTGGAAGATACCACCAGCTCGTGTCGTAGAAGGTGACGGCCTGGGACGCCATCATGTAGACGGCGCCGTCAAAATCCTCGACGCGGAAGCTGAACAGACCAACATCCTCGCGATTGCCACGCACGACTTCAGTCGCTTCCGACAGGGCTGTGCCGCGCTGCCAGCGATAGGCAACCGAGGGATAGCCCGACTCGGTGGTATCGGCATCGCTCGTCGCGAGACCGACCATCAGCGTGTCCGCATCGATCCAGCTGGCGCCGCCCTTGGCTTCGGGGGTTTCGAAACCGTCAGCCACGAAATCGCGCGCCGCGATCGAGAATTCCCGGCGCACGGCGGCATCGGAGCCCCCGTCCGAGAGGGTGATCATGCATTGCTCATAGGCCGGGGCGAGACAATTCGCGCCGCGCCAGACCCAGTTCTTGCCTTCGGTTTCCGACAGGGCATCCAGATCGAGCACCACATCCCATTCGGGCGTGTCCGTCAGATAGCTGTCCATCGTCGTGCGGCGCCACAGGCCGTGGGTATTGGTCGCGTCCTGCCAGAAATTCCACACGAAACCGCCATAGAAGGCACCGGCGGGAATCCGGTCTTCGCTCTGATAGATCGCCAGCGCCTGATCAAACATGCCCTGATAGCGCTCATCGCCCTGCAAGCGTTCGAAGGTCCGCTCATTCTGCCCCTCGACCCAGGCGAGGGCGTCTTCGCCCTCAACCTCTTCAAGCCAGACGCGGGGGTCATTGTCCGGGTCGATCTGGACGATCTGCCGTCCGGCACCGGCGGCGCCATTGTCAGGTGTCACACTATCTCCATTATCCACGGATGGCTGAGTGCAGGCCGCCAGCATCAGAGCGCCTGCGCTTGCCATCCACTTGTTCGCAATTGATCGCATTGTCGATTCCCCTCTTGCCTGTTTGACGCGCAGTAAAGCCCGGACTGGTGCTGGACGTAAAGCCGTGTCAGCGTTATCGCAGCATCATGATAGCTCGATTGATGAATGGCGCCGGCAATGCCTTTATCCTTGCCGATGTGCGTGGCAGGCCGTCACCGACCGCGATTCCGGCAATCCGGATCCGCGACTGGGCCCGGCGCTGGCGCTTCGATCAATTGCTCGTGCTCGAGACATCGAGCCGCGCCGACGCCTTCATGCGGATCTGGAATGCCGATGGCAATGAGGTTGGCGCCTGTGGCAATGGCACCCGTGCCGCGGCCTGGCGCATGATGGAAGATACCGGCCGCAACTCGGTCGCGATCGACACGGCGGCAGGCGTATTGCTGGCCAGCCGGCACCCGGGCGGACAGGTCAGTGTCGATATGGGCACGCCCAGGCTGGACTGGCGGGAAATCCCGCTCTCGCGGCCGATGGACACGGTCAGCCTCGATTTCAGGGCCGAGATCGATGGTGTCCGCATCGAGCATCCCGGCGCGGTCAGCATGGGTAATCCGCACGCCGTCTTCTTCGTGCGCGATGTCGAGGCGCTGCCCGTCGAAAAGCTCGGCCGCGAAGTCGAGTTCGACCCCACCTTCCCCCAGCGCGTCAATGCCGGTTTCGCCCAGGTCTACGACCCGACCCATATCCGCCTGCGTGTCTGGGAACGCGGTGCCGGACTCACCCCGGCCTGCGGTACCGGCGCCTGCGCCGCCCTCGTCGCGGCCCACCGGCGCGGCCTGGCCGAGCGCAGTGCCTCGATCATGGCCGATGGCGGCGAATTGCATGTCGAATGGCGCGAGGCCGATAATCACGTCATCCTCACCGGCCCCGTCGAGGATGAGGGCGAGATCGAGCTCGATCTCTAGCAGCACCGGCACTGCCTCTGGCCAGACGGCTATCGCAAATGTAACTTTCCGGCCGCAGCAATCCCAATACTATCCCTTCCAGGCTCTGATCCTGAGGCGGGCCGGGATCGTTTTTGGGGGCTCAACGATGCGCAAACTTCACACCATGCGAAAATTTCTCGCTGCCACGGGGCTTGCCGCCCTGCTCGCCATGCCGGCACTCGGCCAAAGCGGGGATGACGCCGCCGCGCCGCCAACGCCCCAGAGCATTGCGATGGAATTGTTCGGCGGAGCCAACACGGCCCTGCGCACCGATGATTTCGAAGCGGCCCGGCGCATGCTCGAGGCCGCGCTCGATCTCAAGCCAGGCCATCCGGCGATCCTGGGCGGCCTGTTTCGCATCGCCATGTATGCCGGACGGCCGGACGATGCCTTCAACGTCCTCGAGCGCCTGGCCGATGCGGGCCTCGGCTATGACACCGCCGAAGCCGCCACGATCCTGCGCGAGGCCGATGCGGAGCGCTTCGCCGCCATCGAGCGCCGCTTCACCGCCAATCTGGCGCCGGCCGGCCATGCCGAACGCGCCGCCGTGATCGACCGGCCCGACGCGCTGATCGAGGGCATTGCCGTCGATATCGAGACCGACCGGATTTTCCTGTCCTCGGTTGCCGATCGCGAAATTCTCCTCCTGGAGCCCTTCGCGCGCAATGAACCCATCGTCTTCGCCGACCGCTCCGACGGGCTCTGGTCGGTATTCGGCATTGCCGTAGACGACCGCAGCCGCATGGTCTGGGCCACGTCCGGGGTCGTGCCGCAGACGCCGATGGCCGAAGACGAACAGGCGGGCACGGCATTGTTTGCCTTCGACCTGATCACCGGCGATCTCTATCGCCGCTTCCAGATCGAGGGCGCCGAACGGCTCGGCGATTTCGTCGTGCGCGACGGCATCGTCTATGTGTCCGACGCCGCCGGCCCGCGCATCTACGTGCTCGATTCAATCTCGGGGCAATTGCGGCTGCTGGTCGAGGATCCGCGCTTTGTGAGCCTGCAGGGCCTCGCCCTGGCACATGGGGCGCTCTACGCCGCCGACTATGCGATGGGGATATGGCGCATCGATCTGGGCGATCACAGCGTGTCCCAGGTGCGGGCGGGCGCAGACAGCCTGATCGGGATAGACGGTTTCCTCAATACGCGCGACGGCCGGCTGATCGCGGTGCGCAATGGCGTCGCGCCGCATCAGGTGATGGCGATCAATCTCGACGCCGATGGCCGCGCCGTCGAGCATGTCGAGATCATCCTGCGCGGCCATGCCGACATGGCGGGCGACACAGAGCCGACCCTGATCGATCTCGCTGACGGCCGCGGCTGGCTGGTCGCCAATGCCGCCTGGCCGCTCTTTCCCGAAGACGGCTCGCTGCCCGACGAACCCCGCCCCGCGACCGTGATCCTGGAGATGGAGCTTCCGTAAACGCGCCGCTCAGGAATAATTCACTGCTGGCGCCTAGTCTGCACCCATTCAAGCGTCGCACTTCAATCGGCGTGCGCGCGAACCCAGGGAGATGGCCATGCCGGAGATCGATCGGGATTTTGCCGCCCAGATGAAAGGGCTGCGGCTGACGACCGCGGAAGTGCTCTACTACATGCCAGACCATCCCAGCCTGCTGCAGAGCTTTGTCTGGCAGACCCAGGACTGCGCCCCGAAATATCCGCGCCTCCTGCGCTTTCTCGACTTCTGGCGGCAGGAGATCGAGGCGGTGATTCACACGGTGCGCGTGGTCCATCTGGGCATTATCAGCCCGGCGCACTGGCGCAATGTCGATATCGAGCTGCGGCTGAACTAATTGTTGTCGCGCTCGAAAAACGAGGCGCCGCAGGTCTGGCGGATGACGATGTGTGCGGTATCGAGCCGGTGGGTGAAACTCGCCACTTCGGCCGCGTCCACGCCCTGCTCGATCAGGCTGGCACTGATGTCTGACGCCGTCTTTCCCGCCTCCATCGCCGCCGCGATGATCTGCAACTGGTCCGGTTCGAAGCGCGATGCGGTCTCGCGCGACAGGCAGCGGCACGCCTCATCGTCCGCCTGGCGCATGAGGCAAAGCTCGGTGATCCGCGCTGCGGCGTCATGATTGCCATCGGCCGCCACCTGCGGCGCGCTTGCCAGAAACAGCGCCGTCAACCCGAAAGCCGATAAAAGGCCAATCCTGCAATCAAATCCCGTCATATCCAGACCCGTTTTGCCCGCATGAGGTCAGCCTGCCGGCACCAAACTTGATTCGGCTCTTTCAAACCTGCCAAGACGAGTCATACTTCAACTGTCCCGACCGGGACAATGATCAGGGAGCCGCACATGAAAAATCTCGTTCTCACCCTCGCCGGAGCCGCACTGCTCGCCAGCTGCAGCACGCCAACCCCCTATCAGGCCGCAGGCGACACCCAATGGGGTTTCCAGGAGAGCCGGATCGAGGCCAACCGCTTCCGGGTCTCCTTCAGCGGCAATTCCCTGACCGACCGTGAAACCGTCGAGACCTATTTTCTCTATCGCGCCGCCGAGCTCACGCTCGAGCAGGGCCGTGACCATTTCATCGTCGTGCAACGGGCCACCGATGTGGATTCCCGCATCATCGGATCGGGGCCTGACCCCTTCTATCGTCCAGGGTTTGGCCTGTATTACAGCTATTTCCACCCGCGCTGGGGCTGGCATGGCGGCGGTGATCCTTTCTGGAATGACGCCAATTACCGCGAGATCACCCGCTATGAGGCCAGCGCCGAAATCCTGCTCGGCCAGGGCGACAAACCCGATGATGCCAATGCTTTCGATGCGCGCGATGTGATCGCCAATCTCGGTCCGCAAATCGTCAGGCCGACGGCCAGCTAGCCGGTCTAGAACTGCATCGACACCCCGAGCAAAACGGCGCGCGGGGCGCCGGGGCGCAGGCCGGCAGGTTGCCGCGCGACGGCATAGATCTCGTCGGTGAGATTGCGCACCGAGATGCGGGCGCGAACCTGTTGGCTCAGCTCATACCAGGCCGACAGATCGGCAACGCTATGGCCCTCGACGCCCTGGCCTGGCAAAATGGCGCCTTGGCCGGCGACGGTGCGCACTTCCTGGACCCGGGACAGGGCGATCTCGCCGCCATAGCGTCCCGCCTCGAGCCCGATGGAGACAAAGCCCTGATGTTCGGGGATATAGGGCACAATATCGCCTGCTTCCACGGCGCCCCAGGGTTCATAGCCGGAATTAAATCCGGTCTGGAATTCAGCCTGGGTCCAGGTATAGGCGCCGCGCACCGGGATTGAGACCGCCCAGCCCAGCCAGGATCCGAGATCGGCATCGGCGGTCAGTTCCAGACCGCGCACATCCACCCGCCCGCCGTCGAACTGATCGCCGATCGTGCAGCCGCCGCCGGTGGAATTGGTACAGCTGCCGATCAGATTTTCATACTGGTTGAAGAAGCCGACCGCCTCGACACTCCAGTGTTCGC
>JBNMNI010000034.1:0-8927 GCA_051275375.1 Maricaulis sp.
CGGGCCGCCAAGATCATGCGCGAGGACATGGCCTCGCTCGGCCCCGTGCGCCTGAAAGACGTCGACACCGCCCAGCAGGGCATTGTTGCACTCGCCAAAGACCTGGCTGCCAAGGGCGAGATTCTTCTCGCCGATGGCGGCGCCGATGATGAACTGATTTATTGAGGACGGCCCGGACATGAACCCGACGAAATTCGATTTCGACACCGAGTTCGATCACGACGGCCAGATCCTGCGTGATGGCGAGAGCTATAAGCGGTTTTTCACCCAGGACGATATCGATTCCGCGCGCATGTGGGGCGTCGAGGAAGGCCGTGAGATGGAAGAAGGCCGCTGCGCCGACTCGCTGCAGACCATCGGCGCGCAAATGCAGATCATCCTGTCGCGCCTGGCCGATGAATCGGCCTCCCTGCGTGCCAGCGCAACCCAGCTCGCGCTTGTTGCGGCCCGCAAGATCGCTGGCGAAGCGCTCAATGCCTTTCCGCTCGATACGATCGAACAGCTCGCTGCCGAGGCCGTTCAGGATCTGCGCGACGAACCGAGACTGTCAGTGCGTTGTGCGCCGGAGCTGGTCGAGGATCTTGCCGAGCGGCTGGAACGCACGGCACGCGATCTGGGTTTCGAGGGCGCCATCCGGGTGCGCGGCAATGCCGAAATGAGTGGCGCCGATGTGCGCCTCGAATGGGCGACCGGCGCGATCGAGCGTTCGGCGGCCGAAATCGATGCCCGCCTGGGCGAAGTCGTGGCGCGCTGGCTCGCGGCCACATCTGAAGAAGAATCCGCTTCACCGGCGGCGGCAAATCCAGCCGCCAGCGCGTCTGCGGCATAGGGAGGCTGACCATGCCTGACAATAAAAGTTTCGACCTGCCCGAACTCGATAACGAGTCCACGCCTGTCCCCGTCGGCAGCGGGCAGATTCGCGAAGGCATGATGGAGGAAGAAGCCAAGAGCGCCGCCGACCTCGCGCCGGTATTCGACGTGCCGGTCAATATTTCAGCCGTGCTGGGCAAGGCACATATCGACGTCAACTCCCTGCTCAAACTGACAGCCGGCTCGGTGGTCGAGCTCGACCGCAAGATCGGCGAAGCCATCGATATCTACGTCAATAATCGCCTCGTGGCGCGCGGCGAGGTCGTCGTTGTCGACGACCGGCTCGGCGTGACCATGACGGAAATCATCAAGGACGGGGATGCTGCGTAAGCGGCAACTTGAGACAATGAACACAATGGAGCGGACATTATGCGAGTCCTGATCGTCGGAAGCCTGGGTGGGCAATTGCACACCGCCACCAAAATCGCGATAGACCGCGGCGCGTCCGTGTCGCAGGTCGATACGATCCAGCAAGCGACGGCGCATTTGCGCGCCGGACGCGGCGCCGATCTGATCATGGTCGATCTCTCGCTCGACATTCAGGCCCTGATCGCCGCCAATGAAGCGGAACGGATCATCGTTCCGGTCGTGGTTTGCGGCGTCAATGTCCGCCCGGAAGCGGCCGCCGCTGCCATCCGGGCCGGCGCCAAGGAATTCATTCCGCTGCCGCCGGATGCCGAGCTGATTGCCGCCATTCTCGAAGCCATCTCCGATGACGAACGCCCGATGATCGCCCGCGATCCATCGATGCAGACGGTCATCACCCTGGCCGACCGGATCGCCGGTTCGGACGCCTCGGTGCTGATCACCGGCGAAAGCGGCTCGGGCAAGGAAGTCATGGCCCGCTATGTCCATGCCAAGTCCAAGCGGGCCGGCGCGCCCTTCATCTCGGTCAATTGCGCCGCCATCCCGGAAAACCTGCTCGAATCCGAGCTGTTCGGCCATGAAAAGGGTGCCTTCACCGGCGCCATCGCGCGCCGGATCGGCAAGTTCGAAGAGGCCGATGGCGGCACGCTTCTGCTCGACGAAATCTCCGAAATGGACACGCGGCTGCAGGCCAAATTGCTGCGCGCGATCCAGGAGCGCGAAATCGACCGGGTCGGTGGCACCAAGCCGGTCAAGGTCAATATCCGCATTCTGGCGACCTCGAACCGAGATCTGCGCAAGGCCGTCGCCGACGGTTCCTTCCGCGAAGACCTGCTATTCCGCCTGAATGTCGTCAATCTGGCCCTGCCGCCTTTGCGCGACCGGCCGGCTGATATTCTGGCACTGTCCGATCACTTCATCCGCAAATATGCCGCCGCCAACCAGGTCGAGCCGCTGCCGCTGTCCGAAGCCTCGAAGGCGCATCTCGTCGCCCGCGAATGGACGGGCAATGTGCGCGAGCTGGAAAACGCCATGCACCGCGCCGTGCTGCTGGCGAATGGCCGCGAGATCAGCCCTGATGCCATCCGCATGCCGGACGGCTCGGTCTTTTCCGGTTCCGGCAATACCGCCGTGCGCCAGGCCTCCGATGCCGCCAATGCCGCCCAGCGCGTCATGGTCGGCATGACCGTGGCGGAAGTGGAACAGGATCTGATCCTCGACACGCTGGATCATTGCCTCGGCAACCGCACCCATGCGGCCAATATTCTCGGCATCTCGATCCGTACCCTGCGCAACAAGCTGAAACTCTATACCGAGCAGGGCGTCACCGTTCCCCAAGCCAACCAGACCGCCCTGGGCGCGTCTGCCGCGTGATTGGATAAGACTTGGTCGACACCTCAGCCTCCGGCCCGTTAGGCGCCAATCGCGACGGGTTTGATCCGCGCGCTTTCCTGAACCGTGTGCTGAAGGGCGATGTCGCCCTGGCTGTCGGCATTCTCGGCATCCTGGTGATGCTGATCCTGCCGATGCCGAGCCTGTTGCTGGATCTGGCGCTGGCGGTCTCGATCTCGATCGCGGTGCTGGTGCTGATGACCGCGCTCTTCATCAAGCGGCCACTGGAATTCTCTGCCTTTCCGTCAGTGCTGCTGATCACCACACTGCTGCGCCTCGGCCTCAACATCGCCTCGACGCGGCTGATCCTGTCGAAGGGGGCTGAGGGTACGGATGCGGCCGGCGAGGTCATCCAGGCTTTCGGCGCCTTCGTGATGCAGGGCAATGTCGTGATCGGCGTGATCGTGTTCGTGATCCTGGTGATCGTGAATTTCGTCGTCATCACCAAGGGTTCGGGACGGATCGCGGAAGTCGCGGCGCGCTTCACCCTCGACGCCATGCCCGGCAAGCAGATGGCAATCGATGCCGATCTCTCATCCGGACTGATCACTGAGAACGAGGCGCGCCAACGGCGCAAGGATCTCGAAGGCGAAAGCAATTTCTTCGGCGCCATGGACGGTGCTTCCAAATTCGTCCGCGGCGACGCCATGGCCGGCCTGATGATTACCGGGATCAATCTGGTCGGCGGCATCATTATCGGTGTCGCCCAGTCGGGCATGCCCTTCGCCGAGGCCGCCGGCACCTATTCCAGCCTGACCATCGGCGATGGTCTGGTCTCGCAAATCCCGGCGCTGATCATCTCGGTCGCAGCCGGTCTGCTGGTCTCCAAGGCCGGCGTTGACGGCCAGGCCGACAAGGCCCTGTTCGGCCAGATGGTCGCCAATCCGGCCGGGCTTGGCCTGGTCTCGGCTGCCACTTTCATCATCGGTGTCCTGCCCGGCATGCCCTTCATTCCCTTCGCCCTGATGGGGTTGGGGACCGGAGCGCTCGCCTGGTTCAACCGCGACATCGTCGAACGCAAGGCGGCCGAGAGAGAGGCCGAGAATGCTGCCGAGGTCGAATCCCATACACCCAAAAGCGGTGAGGCACCGATCGAGGACAGCCTGGCGATGGACGAGCTCAAGATCGAGCTCGGCTATGGCCTCCTGCCGCTGATCAATGATGTCGATGGCCGCAAGCTGACCGACCAGATCAAGGCGCTGCGCCGCTCGCTCGCCGAGGAAATGGGCTTTGTCACGCCGGCCGTGCGCATTGTCGACAACATGCAATTGGGCAATCTGGAATATGCGATCCGCATCAAGGAACTCGAAGCGGGACGCGGCATGCTGCAACTCCACAAGCTTCTGGTCATGGATCCGGCCGGCCTGCAGATCGAATTGCCCGGCGAACACGTCAAGGAGCCGGCCTTTGGTCTGCCCGCGACCTGGATCGACGAGAATCTGCGCGAGGAAGCCTCTTTCCGCGGCTATACGATCGTCGAGCCGGCTGCGGTTCTGGTCACGCATCTGACCGAATTGCTGCGCGACAACATGTCGGACCTGCTCTCCTATGCCGAAGTCGAGAAGCTGATCGAGAAGCTCTCCAAGGAGCATCGCAAGCTGGTCGACGATATCGCGCCGTCGCAAATCAGCCGCGCCGGAATCCAGCGCGTGCTGCAATCACTGATTCGCGAACGCGTTTCGATTCGCGATCTGGCGACGATTATCGAGGGCATCGCCGAATCAAGTGCATCGACCAACCGGATCGAGCCGATCGTTGAACATGTGCGCAGCCGTCTTTCGCGCCAGATCTGCCACAGCAACAAGGCGCCGAACGGCAATCTGCCGGTGCTCGCGCTAACCCCACAATGGGAACAGGCTTTCCTGGAGGCCCTGATCGGCGAAGGCGACCGCAAGCAGCTTGCGCTGGCACCGTCCAAACTTCATGAGTTTGTCGCTGCAGTTAGAAACTCTTTTGAAACCGCATCGGCACAGGGTCATGTACCTGTACTGCTGACGAGCCCCGTGATTCGTCCGTATGTGCGTTCGCTGGTGGAGCGTTTCCGCCCGCAAACGGTGGTGATGTCGCAAAACGAGATCCATCCGAGCGCACGTCTGAAGACTCTGGGGCATGTCGGCTGAGTACCAAACAACTGACCCGGTAGTGAACCTCGATGCGTTTGAAAACCTTTGCAGCCCAGACCCTGACCCAGGCCATGGCGGATGTGCGCCGGGAAATGGGCGCCGAAGCCGTGATCATCGCAACCTCGGACGGGCCCAATGGCGGCGTCCAGGTGCGGGCGGCGAGCGAGATGGCCTACCGGCCCGATCCGGTCGAACCGGTACGCGAACGAACCCAGCGTCTGGCCGAGGAGGCGGAGATCGCCCGCGGCGACCGCGAGGATGAACATCTTGACCAGGTCATCCGCGCCCTCGGCTTTCATCGCTCGCCCGGTATCGCCGCCCAGGCCCTGATCAAGGCGTCCCAGGATTATTCCGAGGGGCATGCGGTCGGGCGTCTGGCCCATGCGATCGAGGCGCGTTACGCGTTTCAGCCCCTGCCCGCCATTCCCGAACACGCCGTGCTGTTCGCCGGCACGCCCGGCGTCGGCAAGACCTCGGCCCTGGCCAAGACGGCGGCGCGCGCGATTTCGGCCGGTGTGGTTCCGACCCTGATTTCCTGCGATGGGGAACGCGCTGGCGCCGACGCCCGGCTGCACGCCCTGGCCCAGAAAATGGGCGCCACCTTTATCTCCGTCGATGATCCGCGCGAGCTGGCCGATGCCATGCGCGAATTCGACGGACCGGCCCTGATCGACAGCCCGGCGGTCAATCCGTTCGAGCTCGACGATCTGGACATGACCCTCGCCTTTGCCGATTCGAGCGATGCGGAAATCGTCTATGTGTTCGATGCGGGCCTGGCACCGGAAGATGCCGAGGATGCCGCCTCGCTGTTTGCCTCGATCGGCGCCAGCCGCTGCATTCCCGTCAAGCTTGACTGCGCCCGCCGGCTGGGTGCCCTGCTCGGGGTCGGCGAAACCGGGCTGGCCTTTGCCCAGATTTCCGCGACGCCCTTCATCGGCGGCGGCCTGGCTCCGGCAACGCCCTTGCGGCTGGCCCGTGCCCTGATCGAGAACCGTGCCCACCCTTATGAGGAATCCGACTGATCATGAAACTTGCTTCGGCCCCCCAGCACCGCGCCGCAGGGCGCATTCTTGCCATCGCCTCGGGCAAGGGCGGCGTCGGCAAGACGACGCTTGCTGTCGGCATGGCGCGGGCGCTGTCGCTGATCAATGAGCGCGTCCTCTTGATGGATGGCGATCTTGGCATGGCGAATATCGACGTTCAGCTCGGCCTGCAGCCCAAGGCCGATATCATCAATGTGCTCAGCGGCAAGCTGTCGCTGGAAGACGCCGTCTGCCCCGCCATTGGCGGTGCGGCCGAGCGCGGCGGTTTCGATGTCATTTCCGGCCGGTCCGGATCGGGCTCGCTGGCCAATCTGTCGGGCCCCGGCCTGACCAAGCTGGCTACCGGCGTCGCTGCCTTGGCGCTGTCCTATGACCGCGCAATTCTGGACCTGGCGGCCGGCGCCGACCGCGCCACGGTGCGCCTCGCCCTGACGGCCGATGATGTCATCATCGTCATCAATGACGAACCGACCTCGCTGACCGATGCCTATGCCTTCGTCAAAACCCTGCGCCTGCACGATGAGGGCGCCTCGCCGCTGGTCGTGGTCAATAACGCCCCCAATGCCAATGCGGCGCGCGAAGCATTCGGGGCTTTCCGCAAGACCTGCGAATCCTTCCTCAGCTTCACACCGACCCTGGCCGGCATTATCCGGCGCGACGCCACCGTGCCGGCAGCGATCCGCACCCAGACCTGCGTCGCGGTAAGGGCGCCCGATTGCGATGCGGCCAAGGATTATCAATCTCTCGCCGGAACACTCGCGCGAGGCCGCGAAGCCGCGTAGACTGGCACCGGATCGACAGAGCCGGGGGGAGCTGAATCGCCATGCATGATACGTTGATTGACCGTCTGGGTGCCGGCTTCACCGGCTATGATCTTTGGCTGATGATCGTATTGTCGCTTGTCGCGGCGCTGATCATGCGCAAATGGCCGCAATGGCCTGCTGCGGCCTTCATCATGATGATGATCGATGCCGTTGTGCCGTTTTTCTATCGCTGGGCCATCGGCATTCCGCCGAATTTCGCCTTCGAGTTTGCCGTTGCCCGGTTTGACGAGCGCGGCGGCGTGGTCGTGCTGCTCAAGCTGGCCCTGTATTTCCTGATGATCGGCGGGATCTTCTTTTCGAAGCGCCGCATCGGCCAGCGCTGAGCGAAGCCGGCAGCGAGCCGGCGCTCTCGCACCGGCTCGCTATCAGCGGATCACTGAACGTCCGGCGCGATCAATTCGGGCGTCGGTTGTGGCGAATCTGGGCGATTTCGTCGAGTTCATCCTGCTCGGCGGCCCGCACGGCGCGCTCGATATGCGCCAGCCGTCTTTCTTCCAGCACCTCGAATTTCTTGAGCTCCTGGAAAGCGTCGCCGAGACGCGCGCGCAGGGCATCGGCCTGCACTTCGACCTCGTCGAGCGAAGAGCGGATATTCTCTTTGCGCTTGATGACGGCCTGGGCGTAGGAGCCATAGGCAAGATAGCCATCGCGCGATTGCGTGGCGATCGCCTGCTCTTCGGGAACCGAGGCTTCCAGCCGCTCGATCTGGTTGATCAGGGCGGTTTTGGACCGGTCCAGTTCGGCCATCTGCTTCTGCAATTCCTCGACCTTGAACCGGGCCAGCCGGATCAGGGGTTCGTGTGAACGTGTCATGAGGCTATTCCTTCACCATCCAAAATCCCGGCCAGGGTCGCGAATGTCGACGGAATATCCGCCGCTTCGTCTTTTCCCTGGGCGAGAAAGGCCTCCAACGGGTCGTTGAGGGCAATTGCCCGGTCTAGCGCCGGGTTCGAGCCGTGGGAGTATGCTCCCAATCGGATCAATTCTTCCATGTCGGCATAGGCCGACAACATTTTGCGCGCTTCGGCGACGAGTGGCCGCTCCTCGGGCGCGAAGACTTCAGGTGCTGTACGGCTGACCGATTTGAGCACATCGATCGCGGGAAAGCGGCCGCGCTCGGCAATCGCCCGGCTCATCACGACATGTCCGTCGAGAATACCGCGCACGGCATCGGCGATCGGCTCATTGTGATCATCACCATCGACCAGCACTGTGAAGAGGCCGGAGATCGTGCCGGTCTTGCCGCCATCGCGGCGCTGGACACCGGGGCCGGCGCGCTCGAGCAGGCGCGGCAATTCAGCGAAGACCGAAGGCGTATAGCCGCGTGTCGTCGGCGGCTCGCCGGCGGCAAGGCCGATCTCGCGCTGGGCGAGGGCAAAACGGGTGACGCTGTCCATCAGACACAACACATCCTTGCCCTGGTCGCGGAAGAATTCGGCGACGGTCAGGGTGAGGTGAGCGGCCTGGCGGCGCGCCAGGGCGGGTGCATCGGAGGTTTCGGTGACAACGACCGAGCGGGCGCGGCCGGACGGGCCAAGCACGTCGTCGACGAATTCGCGGGCTTCGCGGCCCCGTTCGCCGATCAGGCCGATGACGATGACATCGGCATCACAGGCGCGCGCCAGCATCGACATCAAGACCGACTTGCCGACGCCGGAGCCGGCAAAGATACCGAGCCGCTGACCGCGGCGCATGGGAATGAAGGCATTGAGGACGCGCACGCCCATATCCATCCGGGCGCCGAGCCGGGCGCGGCCGTGAGCCATGGGCGGCTCACCCTTGAGCGGATAGGCGTGCGATCCCTCGCTGAGCGCGGGACCGCCATCGAGCGGACGGGCAAAGCCGTCGACGACGCGGCCCAGCCAGCTCAGGCTCGGGCGAACCCGGGCGGCATCGGGCTGCAGGATAACCTTGGCTCCGGGGCGAATGCCCTCGAGCGGGCCGAAGGGCATCATCAGGGCGGTCTGGCCGCGAAAGCCGACAATCTCGCATTCGGATGAGGTGCCATTGCCGGTCGAGATCCGCGCATGGGCGCCGAGACTCAGGCCGGAGACCGGCCCCTCGGCTTCGACCAACAGGCCATTGAGTGCCGTGACGCGCCCTTCCAGGACGCGTGCATCGAGCCCGTCAATTCGCTCTGTGAGGGTCTGCATCATGCGAAGGTCGTGCCTTTCAGGCGGGGCAGATTTGCCGATTCGAAACTACTCTACGCGATTGCGGTTGCTTCCACGTAAACGCCGCAGCGCAAAAGCCGTGCATGCCGGGCGCGGTGGCGTGAGTTGTCGCCCTGTCTGCCCTTGACTGGCCGC
>JBNMNI010000035.1:0-8893 GCA_051275375.1 Maricaulis sp.
GCTGCCTGAATTTGGGCTCTTTTGCCTCGCATTGGGGTCAAGTTTACGAATTAGGTGTTATCTGTTGCGTCATGCACACCGGCCCCGTTGCCGGGTGCATTCCGGGCAGAACGGGTTTGAGGATGGTCACGGCATGAACGAGGCACTGAACGGATTGGCCCGGTCGAACGCATTTGGTGCGGCGCTGGTGTTTGTGATCCGTATGGTCGTCATTTCGGTCGGCGTCCTGCTGATGGTGCTGTCGGTCCCGATCGGACTGCTCACGCCCTTCATCCCGGTCGGCCTGCCGCTGGGCCTGCTCGGCCTTGTTCTGGTGGCTGCCGCCTCCAAGACCGCCCACACCTTCATCACTGACGGGCTGCGCCGCTTCCCCTGGGTGTGGAAGCGTGTCCGCTTCGCCTTCGGTGAAAAGGATGCTGCCGAATAGGCCGCGCCGCGAGATTGAATTCCAGGCAAGAAAAAGGCCCGCAGCGATCGCTGCGGGCCTTTTTCGTCTGTGATCCTGGTGCGGACTAGTTGAACTGGCTGCCGACCAGTTTGATATCGGCATCGAGCAGTTTGTTCAGATCCGCCTTCTTCATCGACGTCTTGAGCAATTGCTCGGCTGCGGCAGCCGCCAGATCGGCAGCGGCGGCGCGCACGTCTGCTGCGGCAGAGGCCTCGGCCTGGGCAATGCGCTGTTCGGCCAGGGCCGTGCGGCGTTCCAGACGTTCTGCCATTTCCAGCCTTGCCTGCTTTTTCAGCATTTTGGCTTCATTCTTGGCCTGGGCAATGATCGCCGCGGCCTCTTCCACTGCGTCCTGCTGGCGGCGCTGGAAGCTGGCGAGCAGCTCCTGGGCCTCTTCGCGCAGCCGGCGCGCCTGGGTGATCTCGTCGGAAATCCCCTTGGCGCGCTCGTCCAATTGCTTGGCCACGAGTGCGGGCACGCGGACATAGATCAGCACGCCGATGATGATGAAGAAGGACATGGCAACCCAGAAGGCGGCCTGGTCTGGATGGATCCAGTCGAAAGTCATGATGCGTGTCCTCTAGCGGCCGTCAGCGACAGCGGCCTCGATCGACGTGTCGTCGAGTTCGGCCCCCGTCAGTCGAAGGATCATGGCACGTGTGGCCTCGACAGCGATCGAATTGACCTCTGCCAGTGCCTTGGTCCGCATCTGGGCGATGCGTTCTTCGGCGGCATCCTGACGCTTGGCGATCTCGCGATCGGCCAGCTCTGCCTCGGCAGCCATGGCCTTGTCGACCTCGATGCGATTGCCCAGGGCCAGGCTGTGGGCCTTGGCCCGGGCTTCCAGCAGCAGTCTTTCGTATTCGGCAGCCGAATCATCGGCCTTCTGCTTGAAGCCGGCGGCCGTATCGAGATCGTCTGCGATACGGTCACGCCGTTCTTCGATCGCATTGCGGATGCGGGGAAGGACAACCTTCCACATCATCATGAAGAGCACGGTGAAGGTGACCGCCAGCCAGAACAACTGTCCCGGCCAGGTCGAGACGTCCAGCTGCGGCAGGCCGCCGCTGGCATGTGTCTCGGCGGCATGTTCGACCGCCGCATGAGCCTGATCGGCTACGGCTTCGCCATGCGGCGGCGCCAGGCCGATCAGCCATGTGGATTCGGAGAAATTGATCATCTTCGATGCTCTTTGAACGGCAATGGGATGGGATCGGGTGAGATCAACCGAACAGGATGATCATCGCCACGACGAAACCCAGCAGACCGGTAAACTCGGTCAGGGCGAAGCCGATGAGGAGTGTGGTGAACTGGCTGGCCGCGGCAGACGGGTTACGCAGAGCGCCGGCAAGATAGCTGGCGAAGATCGTACCGATACCAACGCCGGCGCCTGCGAGGGCGATAGCTGCAATGCCTGCACCGATTTGCTTGGCTGCTTCGATTTCCATGGGATGGCTCCTGTTGAATATTGATGTGCGGGAAGGGTGAAAACTCTAGTGCGACGGATGCAGCGCATCATTCAGATAGATGCAGGTGAGAACCGCGAACACATAGGCCTGGAGGAAAGCAATCACCAGCTCGAGCGCCGTAACGGCCGTGGCCACAGCGAGCGGCATCACGGCGGCGGCAATGCCGACGGCGCCGAGGCTCGACAGTGAGAGCACGAAGCCGCCGAACAGCTTGAGCAGGGTGTGACCGGCCATCATATTGGCAAATAGCCGGATCGCCAGCGAGAAGGGCCGGCTCAGAAAGGAGATCAACTCGATCGGAACGATGAGGATATACATCACCGGCGGCAGGCCGGCCGGTGCGAAGAGTTTGAGGAAGCCAAAACCATTCTTGGCGAAACCGGTGATCAGGACCAGGGTGATCGAGGTCAGGCCCAGCGCGAGGGTAATGACCAGCTGGCTGGTGACCGTATAGCTGCCCGGCAGCATGCCGAGCAGATTGGCGACCAGGATGAAGGTGAAGAGCGTGAAGACATAGGGGAAGACCGCGCGGCCTTCCTCGCCCATGATCGAGCGCACCATATCGGCGACGAAGCCGTAGAGCAGCTCGGCGATCGATTGCGCACGCGTCGGCACCATGGCGCCGCGACCGGTCAGCAGGATCAGCCCGAAACTGGTAACCAGGGTCGTCGCAATCATGAACAGCGCCGAATTGGTAATGGTCAGATCGATTCCGAAAATCGTCGGCAGCTCCAGAATGGGCTGCACGACGAATTGGTGCATCGGATCGGTTTCGAGCAGCAGCATCTAGTCTTCTTTCGTCGCGTCAGAACCCGGCACGGTGCCGGCTTCCCGTTTAGCATTCTCGTCATTCGCCGCAGCTGCCTCGCGCATGATATTGCGCAATCCGGCTGCGAAACCCAGTATCACTCCGACCAGCATGCCCCACGGCGCGATCTCGAAAACCTTGTCCGCCATCCAGCCGAGGCCGGTTCCGACCAATACACCACCGGCAAAGCCGCTACCGTATTTGACGCTGACACTCCAGGCATTGACCGTATCGGTCTCCGGTTGGGGCTTGCCGCGGTGCTGGGCGATCTTCTCGCTCAGGCGCCGGTCGAAGTCCTTCAGATCCTCGCTACGATCGGGTGTTTTCGGTCTATCGTCTCGTTCAGACATGGAAATCGATCCGCAAGCCGAGCCTCCCGGCAAGCGCGCGCAAACTAGACTCGGCCCCTTGGAGTGTCAAGCAATGGGGCTGGGCCAATAAATGTCTGATAAAATTGCGAAAATTGGTCACTCGGCGGCAACCAGCTGTTCCGCGCCGACCAGGTCGACCGATACAAGCTGGGAAACGCCTCTTTCCGACATGGTGACGCCATAGAGCCGGTCCATGCGCGACATGGTGAGCGGATTGTGGGTGATGACCAGAAAACGGGTTTGCGTCATGCGCCGCATCTCGTTGAGCATGCGGCAATAGCGGTCGACATTGGCGTCATCGAGCGGCGCATCGACCTCGTCGAGCACACAGACCGGGGCCGGATTCGACAGGAAGACCGCAAAGATCAGCGCCGAGGCGGTCAGGGCCTGCTCGCCGCCGGACATCAGCGACATTGTTTCCAGCTTCTTGCCTGGCGGGCAGGCGAAGATCTCGAGGCCTGCCTCGAGCGGATCGTCATTTTCGGTCAGGCGCAGTTCGGCCTGTCCGCCCTCGAACAGGGTGGAGAAGAGGGTGCGGAAATGCCCGTCGACAATGTCGAAAGCCTCCAGCAGCCGGGCGCGGCCCTCGCGCGAGAGTTGATCCACAGCCTTGCGCAGCCGGTCGATCGCGGCGAGCAGGTCATCGCGTTCACGGCTCATGGTCTCGACTCGCGTCGCCAATTCCTCGGCTTCCTCATCGGCGCGCAGATTGACCGCGCCCAGCCGGTCGCGAGCCTGGCGGGCTTCATCGAGCCGGCGCTCGATTTCCGCGGCCGAGAGCGATTCGAAATCTTCATCCGAGACGCGCCCGGCCAGCGTGCCCGGCGCCTCGCCGGTCGCATCCTGCAGTCTTTCAGTGGTTTCACTCAGCCGGTCGCGCGCAGAGCCGAGCCGGGCTTCGGCGGCGGCGCGGCCCTCGCGCGCTGCCGATGCCGCATGTTCGGCCGAGCGGGCAGCGCTGTCGGCGGCCTTGAGCTGGTCTTCCGTGCCCGCAGCAGCCTCGCGTGCTTCGCTGGCGGCACGTGTCGCGGCCTCAAGCGTATCCGTGAGGGCGTGCAGATTCTCCTGCAGTGTGTCCGGCCGGGCGAGGGCCAGGTCGAGCGCCGCCCTGGTCTCGGCAGTGTGTTCGGCCAGCTGCCCGATTCGCTCAGCAGCGGTCTGGCAGCGCTCGGCCCAGGCATCGCGGTCGCGCTTGGCGGCGAGATGGCGCTGCCGGCGCAATTCCGATTCGCGGCGCACGCTTTCCAGCGCGGCGCGTGCATCGGCGGCGACGCGGCGTGCGGCATCGGCGGTCGTGCGGGCGCTTTCAAGCGCCTGCGTGTCCTCGCCGGCGCTCTGGGCATCGGCGACCAGACGTGTGGCGTCGTCGAGCGCGCTCTGGCTCTCGGTCTTCTCAAGCGCCAGCCGCTGCAGACGCTCGCCCAGCGCATCGGCGCGGGCCGAGGCCTTGGCGGCCGTCTCGCGCAGGCCGGCAATCTTCTCCTGGGCGGCGCGCACGGCGCGTTCCGACGGGGTAATCGCGGCGCGGGCCGATTGCTCGGCCTGGCGGCTTTCGGCCAGACGCGTTTGCGCGCGTTCGCGCCCCTCGCTCGCTTCGCCGAAGGCGGCTTCGCTACCGGCCAGCTCATCGCGGATCGCCTCGAGCCGATTGCGTTGTTCCAGCCGGGCAACGGCGGCGGATGGCGCGTCGGCGCGCGCCACCAGCCCGTCCCAGCGCCACAGATCGCCTTCGCGCGTCACCAGGCGCTGACCGGGTTTGAGCTTTGCCGCTGCCGCTTCGGCCTTTTCCGGCTTGATAACGCCGACAGCATCGAGCCGCGCCCTCAGCGCGGCCGGGGCCTCGACATGGTCGGAGAGCGGGACGCAGCCGCCGGGCAGGGCCTCGGCCCGGCAATCGGTCTTGTGCCAATGGCGCGCCGCACTTTCATCCAGCGAGGCATCAAGATCATCGCCCAGCGCCGCGGCGAGGGCATGCTCATAGCCGGGGCGGGCGCGCACCGCATCGAGCGCCGGCGAGACATTGCCCTGCAGGGCGCTGGCGAGCAGGCGTTCGATCGCCGCCGCCTCGCGCTCCAGGGTTTCGCGCTCGGTCGCCAGCTCGCGCAGGCTCTCGATCGCCGATTGCTGGCCGGTCTCGGCCTGCTGCCGGGCCAGTTCGGCCGCTTCCAGCGCCGTCTTGGCGGCTTCGCGCGCGGATTCGCTTTCGGTCAGAGCCGTTTGCGCCAGTTCCAGCTCGGCCAGGGCCGATGAGGCAAGCAGGCGCTCGCGCTCATCGCGGGCGGTGATGATTTCACGCTCGATCTGGCCGAGCCGCGCGGCGAGCCGGTCGGCATCGCGGCGGGCGCTTTCCAGCGCCGCCTGGCGCGCGGCCGCATCGCCGGCCTTGGCATCGAGCAGGGATTCCTTTTCGCGGCGGCGGGCATCGGCATCGAGGGCGGCGGCTTCCGCGCCGGCCAGCGTCGCCTTCTCGCGCGCCATTTCCGCTTCCAGACGGTCGACCTCGGCGCTCGCCTGGTCACGGCTGGCCGTGGCATCGTCGACAATATGCTGTTCACGCTCGCCAGCCGAGGCAAGCTCGCCCAGGCGTTCTTCCAGATTGGCGATGGAGCGCTGAACCTCGGCGGCATCGCGCTCGATCCGGTCGCGCTCGCGTTCCAGATGCCTGAGCGCTGCGGCGGCTTCCGCCTCTTTCAGGCGCGCCGGTTCGCGCATCGCCGCGAGGATTTCTGCCTGGATCCGGGCTTCGCTGGCGGCAGAGGTCGCGGTTTCGGCGGCGTCACGCTTTTCCACCAGCGCCGCTTCGCTCTCTTCAACCAGGCTCGCCGCGGCGCGCCAGCGATTGAGCCAGACGGTGGCTTCCAGCGTGCGGATGCTGGCGGAGAGCTTGCGATAGCGGGCCGCCTGGCGGGCCTGTTTCTGCAGCGAGCCGTGCCGCGAAGCGAGCTCATCGATCACTTCCTGCAGACGGTCGAGATTGGTTTCCGCCCCGCGCAGCCGCAATTCGGCCTCGTGACGGCGCGCCCGCAAGCCGGCGACCCCGGCGGCTTCCTCCAGGATGCGGCGGCGGTTTTCAGGCTTGGCAGCGATCAGCTCGCTGATCTGGCCCTGGCGCACCAGGGCAGCGGAATTGGCGCCCGTGCCGGCATCGGCAAACAGCAGCTGGACGTCCTTGGCGCGCACTTCCTCGCCATTGATCTTGTAGGCCGAGCCGGAACCGCGGGCGATGCGTCGGGTCACGTCCAGGGTGGCGGCGTCATTGAAGCGTGCGGGGGCGAGCTTGTCGGTATTGTCGACGGTGAGCACGACTTCGGCATGATTGCGTGCCGGGCGGTTTTCCGTGCCGGAGAAGATGACATCTTCCATGCCGTCGCCGCGCAGGGATTTGGCCGAAGTGGCCCCCATCACCCAGCGCAGGGCTTCGAGCAGGTTTGATTTACCGCAACCATTGGGTCCGATCACGCCAGTCAGGCCGGGGTCGATCCGTAATTCAACGGGATCGACGAATGATTTGAAACCGGTCAGCCGTAGCTGCGTGAATTTCACCCGACCTCCATCGCGTTGTTGCACATCGCCTTTTCGATTGCCGCTCGCCGGCAATCCCGTTCCGCCCCGCCTGTGTCTGCCCTGCCGGTCAAGCCGGGGTCAGGGTGCAGTTTCAGACGTCTCATCGGAACGCTCGAGGAAGTGAAGGATGATTCGGCGGAAAGAGTCTCCGTCCAATTGTCCTGGAACCCTGTCTCCATTGATCAGGAGGGGGGCTCCACCCCATGAGAAAATACTGCCCTCGGGCGTCATCGTCGTGCTCAGCACCTTGCCGCCAATGATGAAGCTCGGGGTTCCGGCAATGCCGTCAGTATTCGCCTGGCGCGCCGCCGCAGTGACCGCTTCGCTCATGGCCGGATCATTGAAGCAGGTGTTCAGGGCCTCTGCCGAGACGCCGACGGCTGCCGCGATGCGATCATAGACGGCACCAACATCGCCCTGGGCCTGGGCGGCCTCGAAAATCGTCGTTTGTTCGGAAAACAACAGGTCGACGGCGCTGAAATAGCGATCGTCCGCCGCGCAGTCAGCCAGGATCATCCCGATCGCCGCGATTTGTGGCGGCGAGGTCAACATCGGCCGGAAAACATATTGCACCAGGCCGGTCTCGACGAATTCATCGCGGATGACAGGCCAGGCCTCGAGCTGGAAATGGGCGCAATGCGGACAGGCGAAGGAGGCATATTCCACCATGACCAGCGGCGCCTCCGCTGAACCGGTGGTGTGATCGTCGGGCCTGACTGCCTGGGCGGGATCTTCCGCCCAGGCAGACGCGGCCACACCGCCATATATGGCTGCGGCCAGAATCAGGCTGCACAGATAACGGGCGGCGCGCATCATGGGTCTATTCCTGTCCGGCTTCAGCTTCGCCGCCAGCATCGGCTTCGAGCTGGGCGAGAAGATGGTCGATCACGCGGCGGAACGTCTCCCGGTCGACAATGCCCGGGACGGGTTCGCCATCGATCATGATCTGGCTATTGCCGAGGAAAAACGTGTATTCCGTCGCGCCGGGTGCGCGGCGGGGTTCGAGCAGTTCGCCGTTGAACAGGAAGCGCGGCGTGCTGTCGATGCCATCGGCCAGGGCGCGTTCATGCGCAGCGACGATCTCGGCATTGACTTCCTGATTGTCGAGACAGGCGGTGAAGTCGGCTTCGCTCATGCCCATCGAGCGGGCGATGGCGAGATATTGACCGCGGGCGCCACCGGGCTGGCCGGCTGCCTCGAAAATCGCTCTTTGCTGCTGGAATAACAGGTCGAGCATGTCGAAATAGCGTTCCGGTGCGACGCAATGTGCCAGGGCAAAGCCGGCGATGGCGAATTGCGGCGAGCCGGTGATCATTTCGCGGAACACGAAGCGCACCTTGCCGGTCTCGATATAATCATCATGCAGCATCGGCCAGACTTCCTCGTGGAAGGTGGCGCAATGACCGCAGGCGACGGAGGCATATTCGGTCATGGTGAGCAGTGCGCTGGCACTGCCCAGACCGCGATCGCTGCCACGCTCATAGGCGGACTGGCCTTCACCGGCCGGGTCGGTCTCGCCGCCACAGGCGCTCAGGGCCAGGGCTGCAGTCAGGGCTAGGGCAGAAAATACGCGTCGGGTCAGTTGCATGTCGGGTGTCCCCCTGGGTCACAAATCGGTGCGGTTACGGCTTTTGACACTATTGCCGAAACGATCAAGTGCAGACAATAGCCGCGCCTCAAGGTTTTCCTCCACCCCCTCACTCAGCTTTGAAGTTGATGGAGGCTTTGTCACCTTCGCGGCGGCCGGCAATGGCGCCCGGGTCGCGCCCTGCAGGACGCGCAGGCGTGTCGGGGCCCGCTCGCCGGCAAATAGCCGCACACGCTCGAGAATCCGCCGGCTTTCCGCTTGCAGCACCGCCGCTGCCGGCCCGCGTGCGCGGATCACCAGCACCTTGTTCCCGGCTGCATTCTGGATCGCTTCCGGCAGGCACCATTCGGCCAGCCTTGCGCCGACGATTTCCGGCCAGTGCTCGATCAGCCGTTCGACCCCGACGCCGAAACGCCGCGCCAGCGGTTTGAGAATGCGCTCGGCCGCCCGCCCGGCCGGCGGCGCAGACCGGATCGCCCGGCGGCCGCGATTCGATTCGAGGAAGCGTCGCGCCTGCCGTTCGAGAGTTGACGAAGGGGGTTTGGAGACCATGCTGGCAGTGTCGCCCCGATAGGGCGTTGCTGCAAGTTACGGGATGCATGGCCGAGCTCGAGAAAATTGCCGCCCTGCGCCAGGCCCTGCTCG
>JBNMNI010000036.1:0-8790 GCA_051275375.1 Maricaulis sp.
GTCAATTGCGTGTAGGACAGACGTTCCGGGTGCTCGATCGAGGCGGCGATGTCGGCAATCGTGTCCGGCTCCAGTCCACGATGCCAGCAATCATTGTCGAGAAATTCCGGATTCTCCCGGGTGCGGGCGTAATTCCACAGACCTTCAATCGTCGGCGTCCAGTAGAGCGGGCCGCCGGAGACCCGGCCCCGCGCCGTGCGCGCAACCAGTGCCTCCATCACATGCGGCGGGTATTCCGGCGCGGTGGTAAGCCCGGTATGCTCGAAATTGTCGATGCCGATTTCCAGACCGCGGATGATCTCCTCGGGGCGATGCGAGTGGCCCACCACGCGCAGGCCGTGGGCATGCGCCTCGTCGACGACAGCGCGCGCCTCATCCAGCGTCATCTGGTCCTGATCGACCATTTTGATGACATCGACACCGGCATCGGCCAGCGTGCGCACATGGGCCCTGGCCTCGCGCACACTGGATACGCCCCAGCGGAAGGCCTCAGTGCCCGGATAGGCCTCATGCTGGATGAAGGGGCCGGACACATAGAGATTCGGCCCGGGCAGTTCGCCGGCATTGATCCGGTCGCGCACGGAGATGGACGGTTCGAGCGGCGCGCCGAGATCGCGAACCGAGGTGATGCCGGCGAGCAGTAATTGCACGGCGGAGGCCGGCATGATCTCGTCTTCGAGCCGGTCGATATAGGCAGTATCCCAATGCTCATAGTCGGAATGCCCGTTGAGCATCAGATGGGCATGCATCTCCCACAAACCGGGCATCACCGTCATGCCCTCGGTGGAAATCACTGCATAGCCCTGGGGGATCGGGGTATTGTCCTGGGTCCCGGTGGCAATGATGCGGTCATCCTCGACCAGGATGACGCTGTTATGGACGGGCGGACCGCCATAACCATCAATCAGCGTGCCGCCGACCAGGGCCTGGCGGCCCTCCGCCCACGCCCCGGCTGACACACAGAGCGCCACGGCCCCTGACACCAGAGCGCTCGACAATCGTCCGGATACATATTTCATCGCCCATTCCCCAACAGATTCGCCGCTCAGACTAGCCGCACTGACGGAAAAGGAAAATCGCTGTGGCAATATCCGGCGAGCAGACTAGCCTGTCGCCAACACAGGGAGCTGATCATGACCAATCCATCGCCATCCGCCGTCGTCACCGGCGCCTCGACCGGTATCGGCCACGCCTGCACCGCCGAGCTGACCGCCAGGGGCTGGCATGTCTTCGCCGGCGTGCGCAAACAGGCCGATGCCGACCGGCTGAAAGCCGAATTCGGTGCCGCCGTTACACCGTTGACGATGGAGGTGACCGATATGGCCTCGATCCAGGCTGCAGCCGACACGGTCCGCGCCGCCCTGAACGGCACCACGCTCAAAGGCCTGGTGAATAATGCCGGCATTGCCGTCGCCGGGCCGATGCTGACCCTGCCGATCGAGGAATTCCAGCATCAGCTCGACGTCAATGTCACCGGCGTGGTCCGCGCCACCCAGGCTTTCGGACCACTTCTTGGTGCTGATGAGAGCCTGAAGGGCGAGCCGGGCCGGATCGTGATGATTTCCTCGGTCGCTGGCGAGATGGGGGCGCCCTTCCTGGGGCCCTATTCGGCCTCGAAACACGCTGTCGAGGGCCTGTCCAAATCCCTGCGCCGGGAAATGATGCTGTTCGGAATCGAAGTGATCGTGCTTGGGCCCGGTGCCGTCGCGACGCCGATCTGGTCCAAATCCGACGAGGTTGATGTCACGCCCTATGAGGGCTCGGTCTACTATAAGGCGTTGACCCGGCTGCGTAACTTCATGAGCAAGAGCGGGCCGGACGGCTTTCCGCCCTCGGTGATCGCCGACCGAGTTTATCGCGCCCTGACCGAGAACAAGCCGCGCTTCCGCTACGCGATCGTGCCCCAGCGCCTGACCAATTGGTCGCTGCCGCGCATGCTGCCGGAACGCATGGTCAACAATATCCTGGCCAAACGCCTGGGACTGACGCGGCGCAAGGACTGAAGCTGCACCGCTTGCCGGGCATCGCGGCCTGGTCAAGAATGACGCCAATTGAACTGGGACGCGGCGCCAAGGCGCCTGGGGGACTGACATGACCTATCGCACGCTTTCGCACGCCTCGCTCGCCGGCCTGATCGCCCTGGCCCTGACCGCCTGCGGCCAGACGGCGGAGGATCCGGCTGCCGAAGCTCCTGCGCCTGTCAGCCAGGCTGTGTCCGATGCCCCGGCCATTCCCGCCGAGGCCGTCGACGCGCAGGCCAGCGAAACCTTCGCTGCGCTGGTCGCCGATTTCGAGGCCTTCGAGCTGGCCAATAGTCCCGGCGAACGCGGCCGTCGCGGCGATCTCGTCGCGGCAGGGCAATGGGCCGACATCTCGCCTGAGACGCTGGCAGCGCAATTTGCCGCCGAGGCGGGCTTCCTTGCAAGGCTGGACGCTATCGACGGGGCCGCCCTGGCGCAAAGCGACCAGGTCTCCCATGCCGTGCTCGACTATATTCTGCGCTTCCGGACCGAGCTGGCGCCCTTCAATGAGGCCCGGATCGCCTTCAACTCCGATAGCGGCTTCTTCTTCTCGCCCTCCTATGCCGCCGCATCGGCGCGGCCGCGCACGATTGCCGAGGGCGAGGCCTGGATCGCCCGCATCAACGGTATTGCCGGCTATTTTGAGCAGAATACCGAGTGGATGCGGCGCGGTCTCGAGACCGGCTTCACCCAGCCGCGCATCATCGCCGAATCCGCCGCCGACCAGGTCGATGGCCTCAGCGATGCGGCAACCCTGCGCGCGATCCTGATCCAGCCGATCGATGATCTGCCGACCTCGCTGCCTGCCGCCGAACGCGCCCGCCTCTATGCACAGGCCGTCGCCGCGATCGAAAATTCCGCCCAGCCGGCTTATGTCGCCCTGGCCAGCTTCTTCCGCGACGAATACGTGCCGCAAACCCGCGAGAGCCTTGGCATTTCCGAAGTGCCCGAGGGCCGTGCCTATTACCAGACGCTGGTGCGCTTCCACACCACGCTCGATACCTCGCCGGAGGAAGTCCACCAGCGCGGCCTGTCCGAAGTCGCCCGCATCCGCGCCGAAATGGAAGCCGTTATCGCCGAGAGCGGGTTTGAGGGCACATTCGCCCAATTCCTCAACTTCCTGCGCACCGATCCGCAATTCTACGCGACGACGCCGGAGGAGCTGCTGATGCACGCCTCCTGGATCGCCAAGCGGATCGACGACCAGATGCCACGCTTTTTCGGCCATCTGCCGCGTCTGTCCTATGGCGTGCGGCCAGTGCCCGACACGATGGCGCCAACCTATACCACCGGCCGCTACTGGCCGGGCGATATGGAGCGCGGCGTCGCCGGCGGCTATATGGTCAACACCTATAACCTGCCCCAGCGCCCGCTCTACACCCTGCCGGCCCTGACCGCCCACGAAGCCGTGCCGGGCCATCACCATCAGGGCTCGATCGCCTCGGAGCTGGAAGGCGTGCCGGATTTCCGCCGCGACACCTATATCACCGCCTTCGGCGAGGGCTGGGGCCTGTATTCGGAAACCCTGGCGACCGATATGGGCATCTATACGACGCCCTATGAGGAGTTTGGCCGGCTGAGCTATGAGATGTGGCGGGCCTGCCGCCTCGTGGTCGATACCGGCATTCATTATATGGGCTGGACCCGCGATGAGGCCGAAGCCTGTTTCCTCGAAAATTCGGCCCTGGCACCGCACAATATTCGCACCGAAGTGCTGCGCTACATCTCCTGGCCCGGCCAGGCGCTGGCCTACAAGACCGGCGAATTGCTGATGCGCGACCTGCGGGCCGAAGCCGAGCAACGCCTTGGCGAAGCCTTCGACATCCGCGCCTTCCACGACGTGTTGCTGCAGGACGGCTCGATGCCGCTCTCGGCGCTGGACGCCAAGATGCATCGCTGGATGGATGAACAAGAAGCCGGAAACCGGAACTAGAACACCATGCTCTTCGCTCTTACAGACTTTCTCGTCGTCATTGGCTGCGGCCTCGGCATCTGGCTTATCTGGCCGCATCGCAGCAAGGGCGATGTGCGCATGGTCCGGCTGGGCCTGGTCTTTATCGGCCTGGCGGCGCTGGTCGGTGCGGTCCGCTTCGCCAGTGACCAGGTCGTCGAGATGGCGCAATTGCACAGCCTGGCCAGCACATTTGCCGGCACGGCGGGCATGTTCCTGATTGCCCTGGGCGTCGCCTGGGAAGGTTTTCCAATTGCGCTGCCACCGGGCATCGGGCGTTATCTGCGCGTCGGCATCCCGGTCGTGACGGTCGGCATGATGGCCTGGCCGGGCAGCGAGGATATTCTTGCCCTGATTCCGAAGCTCGCCTTGCTGCTGGGTCTGGCAGCCAGCATCGCCCTGCTGGTGCATCGGCGCTGGCAGACCGGCCTGATCTGGCTATTCGCCTGGCTGTTTCTGGGCTTCATCTCCATGGCAATTGGCAGCAGCCGCGAGGCGACGACATTCGGCATCGCCAACTGGCACGTCTACCACACGCTTCTCGCGCTCTGGGCCGTGCTCGCCGGGGAAGCCATGCGCCGGGTGATTGCCCGCCGCGCTTGACCTGAAGGCCTGGCTCCACCACTTATCCACGCTTCATGAGCGCGCACACAGACAATCCCGCCGCCTCCGGTGCCGACACGCCCTCCACGCGGGAGACGGGTCCGGAAAACGGCCTTGAAATCCTGACCTTCGGCTGCCGGCTGAATGCCTGGGAAAGCGAAGTCATGCGCGCCCATGCCCGCGAGGCCGGGCTGGAAAACGCCATACTGATCAATACCTGCGCCGTGACCTCGGAAGCCGTGCGTCAGGCGCGCCAGTCAATCCGCAAGGCCCGCCGCGCCAATCCCGATGCCAAGATCATCGTCACCGGCTGCGCCGCCCAGGTCGATCCGCAAATGTTTGCCGCCATGCCGGAAGTTGACCGCGTCGTCGGCAATGCGGAAAAACTGCGCGCCGAGACCTTCAATCCCGTCACCCTGCTGGGCGGCACCGAGAAGATCCGCGTCAATGACATCATGAGCGTGCGCGAAACCGCCGGCCATCTGGTCGAGGGCATGGAGGGCCGTGCGCGCGCCTATGTCCAGGTCCAGAATGGCTGCGACCATCGCTGCACCTTCTGCATCATTCCCTTCGGCCGCGGCAATTCACGCTCGGTTCCCGCCGGCGAAATCGTCAGCCAGATCAAATCTCTGGTCGGCTCCGGCCATAGCGAGGTCGTGCTCACCGGCGTCGATCTCACCTCCTGGGGCGGTGATTTGCCCGGCACGCCGCCCCTGGGCCGTCTGGTGCAGGCGATCCTGAAACAGGTGCCCGACCTGCCGCGCCTGCGCCTGTCCTCGATCGATGCGATCGAGATTGACGAAGCCCTGTTCGAAGCCGTCACGGGCGAGGCCCGCATCGCGCCCTATCTGCATCTGTCCCTGCAGGCCGGCGACAACATGATCCTCAAGCGCATGAAGCGCCGCCATTCGCGCGAAGACGCTATCGCCCTGTGCAATCGGCTGAAAGCCGCGCGGCCGGAAATCGCCTTTGGCGCCGACATCATTGCCGGCTTTCCGACCGAGACCGAGGCGATGTTTGAAAACTCGTTGAAGCTCGTCGATGAGTGCCAGCTGGCCTATCTGCACGTCTTCCCCTATTCGCCGCGTCCCGGCACGCCGGCCGCGCGCATGCCGCAGCTGGAAAAAGCCGTGATCAAGGCCCGCGCCGCACGTTTGCGCGAGAAGGCCGACCAGGTTCTGGCCGCCCATCTCGATGGCATGATCGGCACCGTCACCGCCGCGCTGATGGAAAAGCCCGGCTTTGCCCGGGCCGGAAATTTTGCCGCCATCCGCCTGCCGGAGACCGAGTTTCCGCGCGCCGGTGCGCTGGTGAACGTCACCGTAACGCACCATGACGGGCGCGAGCTTTTCGGGGAGCTCGCATCATGAGCGACGACAAACCAGCCAGCGAGAAAAAGCCCGGCTTTTTCTCCCGCCTCGTCTCGGGTCTGAGCAAGAGCTCGTCCAAGCTGGGCGAATCGGTCACGGCGATCTTCACCAAACGCAAGCTGGACCGCGAAGCCCTCGACGAGCTGGAAGACCTGCTGATCGCCTCCGATCTCGGCACGGCGGCCGCCCTGCGCGTCACCGCCCGGCTGGCCCGCGACCGGTTCGACAAGGAAGTCTCCGACGAGGAGGTGCGCGAAACCCTGGCCGAAGTGATCTGCGAAACCCTCTCCCCGCTGCAACAGCCGCTGCAATTGACCGGCACGGATGGCCCGCACGTCATCCTGTTTGTCGGCGTCAATGGTTCGGGCAAGACCACCACGCTCGGCAAGATTGCCGTCAAGCTCAAGCGCGAGGGCCGCAATCCGATCCTGGTCGCCGGTGACACTTTCCGCGCCGCCGCAATCGAACAGGTCGCGGTCTGGGGCGAACGGGCCAAATCGCCGGTGATCCGGCGCGAGATTGGCGCCGATGCGGCGGGTCTCGCCTTTGACGCCCTCGAGCGCGCCGAACGGGATGGCCATGACACCGTGCTGATCGACACCGCCGGCCGGCTGCAGAACAAGACCGAGCTGATGGACGAGCTGCGCAAGATCGTCCGCGTCATCCGCAAGAAAAACCCGGCCGCCCCGCATGAAACCGTACTGGTGCTCGACGGCACGGTCGGCTCCAACGCCGTCTCCCAGGCCCAGGCCTTCCTCGATGCGGCCCAGATCACCGGCCTGGTGATGACCAAGCTCGACGGCACGGCCAAGGGCGGCGCCCTGGTGCAGGTGGCGGAGAAATTCCAGCTGCCCAT
Source organism: Maricaulis sp. (assembly GCA_051275375.1). GTDB lineage: Bacteria > Pseudomonadota > Alphaproteobacteria > Caulobacterales > Maricaulaceae > Maricaulis. Next base: position 6,802 of record JBNMNI010000036.1, read on the forward strand.
CCACTATATCGGCATTGGCGAGGGCGAAGACGATCTGCAGGCCTTCAATGCCCGCGCCTTCTCGCGCGCGCTGGCCGGGCTGGACAACTAGGCCGTGGGCTCGGCGCTGACCGCTGGCGCCATCGCCATGATCGGTTCGGCTCTGGCCCATGCCGGCATGACGCTTTTGACCAAGCGCGCCCAGGACCGGCTGGTCTTTCGCGCCCTGTCGCTGATCTTCGTCGCCGCCCTGATGCTGCCCTGGCTGGTGTTTCAACCCTTTCCCGACTGGGAGGTCTGGCGCTTTTTGCTGCTGGGCGCCGTCACCATCTGGGCCTTCAACATGTTGCTGATCGCGGCCTTCGAGCGCGGCGAGATGAATCTGGTCTATCCGGTGATGCGCGGCAGCGCCCCGGCGCTGGCGACACTGGCCGCCTTTCTGTTTCTTGGCGAGGCGGTTTCAGTCTGGCAATTGCTCGGCCTGGCGATTGCCTCCACCGCCCTGGTCGGCTTTGCCTGGCCGGAAAGGGACGGCACGCCGAAGGCCCAGATCCTGCTCTTCGCCCTGGCCGCCGCCTGCATGACGGCCAGCTATACCGTGATCGATGCCGCCGGTGTGCGCGCCTCGGGCAATGTGATGGTCTATACGGGCTGGTTCTTCGTGCTCTCGGGTCTCACCATTGGTGCAACGGCCGTGATCCGGCGCGGGCGCCGCTTCTGGGCCATGGCGCGGCAGGAAACCCGCCCCGCGGCGACCTCGATGCTGTTCAACCTGACGACCTATGGCCTGGCGCTCTACGCCTATTCCATCGCCCCGGTCGCCCCGATGGCCGCACTGCGCGAAACCAGCATTGTATTCGGCGCGCTGCTGGCGGCGCTGGTCCTCAAGGAGCCTTTCGGGTTGAAGCGTATTGCGCTGGCCGTGCTACTGGTCAGTGGACTGGTCGTGATGCAGACCCTGTGAAGCCTGAGGAGAGAGCCCGTGAGCCAACCCGAATCCACATCCTCGCAGACTGCCCGCATGCTGGTCGATGTCGGACCGGTCGGGGTGTGGATCGTCGTCTATAATCTGGCCCGCATGTTTTTCGGCGACCAGGCGATCTATATCGGCACCGGCGCCTATATGATCGCGGCCACCGCCGCCCTGGTCTATGCGGTCCAGGTGGAAAAGCGCATCCCGCCCATGCTGATCTTCACCACGGTAATCGTGCTGGGCATGGGCACGATCGGGATTGTGCTGCAGGATCCGATTTTCCTCTATCTCAAGCCGACCATCATCAATCTGTTCTTTTCCTATCTCATCCTGATCAGCATCGCGCTGGGGCAGAATGTCTGGAAAGTCTTTTTCGGCCACGTCTTCAACCTGCCGGATCCGGCCTGGACCATGCTGGCGGTGCGCTGGGCGATCTGGTTCCAGGTCCTGGCCCTGATCAATGAAGTGATGTGGCGGCATATCAATGATTCCATCGTCCCGGAATCGGCGCGCTGGTTCGCCGAGTTTTCGATCAGCGAAGCCTTCTGGGCCAATGCCAAGATCGGTGTCATGGCACTCAGCCTGGTCTTTGCCCTGTTGCAAATGCCGCTTCTGCTCAAATACCAGCGCGGTACGGACGATGATGTTGTGCCCGACGATGCGGCCTGAAACACGCGGAAATCCGTGATCGGACAAATGTCATTTTTGCGTTATAAATCCGCCATAGGATGAATGTGCCGACATCCGGAGAGACCCATGCCGAGCGACAAGCACAACCCGAAGACCTTTGACCTCGCGGATTCGCCGGGCCATCTCTTGCACCGGGCGCAACAATTCGCCGCCGAGCGTTTCACCAAGGCGATGGCCGGTGCGAAGCTCACCCAGCGGCAATTCGCCGTCCTGCACGCCACAGCCCAGAATGAGGGCCTGACCCAGACCGAGCTGGTCAAGAGCACCGGGATCGACCGTTCGACCCTGGCCGAGCTGGTCTCGCGCATGGTGCGCAATGGTCTGCTCGAGCGGCAGAAACTGGCCGG
>JBNMNI010000037.1:0-8541 GCA_051275375.1 Maricaulis sp.
GCGCAGACCACCCGCATATTCAGCCAGGCCGACATTGAAGCCCTCCATGCCGTCTCGGGCGCGCCCATGAGCGGCGAGGCCGTGCCGGAAGCCCTGATCAACGGGCTCTTCTCCTATCTGCTCGGCGTTGAACTGCCCGGGCAGGGCACGAATTATCTCAAGCAGGAAACCGAATTTCTGCAAGCGGCGCTGACCGGTGAGCGTCTCTCGGCCCGCGTGGAGATCACCCGTCTGCGCCCGGATAAACACCTCGTCGATCTGGCCACGACTTGCCACTTGCCCTGCGGCACACTGATCGCGCGCGGCCGCGCCCTGGTGCTGGCCCGCGATGTCGAGGGCGCCTTCGCCTGAAGCACAACCTGCAATCTGCATTTACCTTTTCAGTTTCATGTGGAAACTGCGCGCCATGTCAGCTCTGCGCAAATCAGCCTCATTGCCGGTTCCCGGCCAGGACATCATCATTGTCGGCGGCGGCCATAATGGCCTCGTCTGCGCCGCCTATCTTGCCCAGGCAGGCCTGAAGGTCACGGTGCTCGAACGCCGGCATGTGCTGGGCGGTGCCGCGGTCACCGAGGAATTCCATCCCGGCTTTCGCAATTCCGTCGCCGCCTACACGGTATCCCTGCTCAACCCGAAGGTGATTGCCGATCTGGAACTGCACCGGCACGGGCTGAAAATCATCGAGCGCAAGCTGGGAAATTTCCTGCCGCGCGAGGATGGATATCTTCTGGCAGGCGAAGGGGTGACCAAGGGGCAGGTTGCCAAGTACTCAACGCGTGATGCAGAGCGATTGGAGGCGTATGAAGCGCGACTCGAGATTATCGCCGATACGCTGCGCGCCCTGGTGCTGCAAACCCCGCCAAACCTGCGCGAAGGCGGCTGGGCCGGCGCCATGCCGGAATTGTTCAAGGCCCTCAATCTGGGCGGCAAGCTCGGCTCGCTGGATCTGACGGCCAAGCGCGATCTGCTTGATTTGTTTTCGAAATCAGCCGGTGACTGGCTCGATGGCTGGTTCGAGAGCGAGCCGATCAAGGCCCTGTTCGGCTTCGACAGCATTGTCGGCAATTATGCCAGCCCCTACACGCCGGGCAGCGCCTATGTCCTGCTCCACCACGTTTTCGGCGATGTGAACGGCAAAAAAGGCGTTTGGGGTCATGCCATTGGCGGTATGGGCGCAATTACCCAGGCCATGGCAGCAAGTTGCCGCGAACGCGGCGTCGAACTGCGAACCAACGCTGCCGTCAAGGAAGTCCTCACCGACGGCCACACCGCCCAGGGCGTGTTGCTGGAGTCCGGCGAAGTGCTTTACGCACGCGCCGTGGTCTCCAATCTCAACCCGAAACTCCTGTTCGGCTCCATGATCGATGCTGCTGTATTGCCAGCAGATTTCAACGAACGCATCGCCCATTACAAATGCGGCTCGGGTACGTTCCGGATGAATCTTGCCCTGTCGGAATTGCCCAGCTTCACATGCCTTCCCGGCCCCGGCGACCATCTCTCCGCCGGCATCATCATGGCGCCCTCGCTCGATTATATGGACCGCGCCTGGGCCGACGCCCGCCGCTATGGCTGGTCGCGCGAGCCGATCGTCGAAATGCTGATCCCCTCAACCCAGGACGACACGCTCGCCCCGCCCGGCCAGCATGTCGCCAGCCTGTTCTGCCAGCATGTCGCCCCGGTCCTGCCGGACGGTCGCAGCTGGGACGATCATCGCGAGGAGGTCGCCGATCTGATGATCGAGACGGTCGACAAATGGGCCCCGGGCTTCAAGGCCTCGGTGCTGGGGCGGCAAGCCCTGTCACCGCTCGATCTCGAGCGCACCTTCGGGCTGACGGGCGGCGATATTTTCCACGGCGCGCTCAGCCTGGACCAGCTGTTCTCGGCGCGGCCGGTGCTGGGCCATGCCGATCATCGCAGCCCGATCGCAGGGCTCTACCAGTGCGGCTCGGGCACGCATCCGGGCGGCGGCGTTACCGGCGCGCCCGGACACAATGCTGCTCGCGAAATCCTCAAGGATTTCAAGCGGCGCTAGGCCGATTCTAGACCTTTGAGGCGGCTTCGCGCGCTATCGCTTCCAGGATGAGTTCGCGCGCCCGGGCCGCATCGCCCCAGCCCTCGACCTTGACCCATTTATGAGGTTCCAGATCCTTGTAGTGCTCGAAGAAGTGCGTGATCCGCATGATCAGCGGCTTCTGCACATCCTTGTAGTCCTGGATCTCGTCATAGAAGGGCGTCAGCTTGTGATGCGGTGCGCACAGGATTTTCTCGTCCATGCCGCTTTCGTCTTCCATCAGCAAAACGCCGATCGGGCGGGCGCGGACAACGCAGCCGGGCATCAGGGTTGTCTGACCGAGCACCATGACATCGATCGGATCGCCATCTTCCGACAGGGTGTGCGGCATGAAGCCGTAATTGCACGGATAGCTCATCGGGGTGTGCAGGAAACGGTCGACGAAGACGGTACCGGCCTCCTTGTCCATCTCGTATTTGACGGGCTGGCCGCCAACGGGGACTTCGATGATGACATTGATGTCTTCAGGCGGGTTCACACCCGCGGCGATCTTGTCGATCCGCATGTCCGTGCTCCTGTCGGCGAGGATTTGGCGATCTCATACGCTGATAAGGGCCACGATCCAATGCCCGTGCTGCGCTGCAACACGGGCGTTTGGCATCAGGCCAGTTTTGAGGCCGGCAGGCTGGTCTCGACGGGTGTCTCACGCCGCACGACTTCCTCGCCGCGAATGTGGACGAAATGCTCGCGCTCGACCGCCCAGTCGGCCAGAAGGCGCTGCGCCCGGGCCGAACCGGTTTGCTGCGCGTGCTGCTCGATCAGGCCGCGGCATCGCGCTTCCGACGCAGGCGTCAGTCCGAGCGCCACCACGGTATCGGTATTGAGACGCGCATCGAGCCGGCGCTCCGGGTCGAGTACGAAGACATCGCCGCCCGTCATGCCGGCGGCGAAATTATCGCCGACCGGGCCGATGATCACGGCGACGCCGCCGGTCATGTATTCGCAGCCATTGGCGCCGCAGCCCTCGATCACGGTCTCGGCGCCGGAATTGCGCACGGCAAAGCGCTGCCCGGCCACGCCGGCGGCGAACAGGCGCCCCGAAGTGGCGCCATACAGGCAGGTATTGCCGATGATCGCGCTGCCCGTGGTCTGCTCGCGCGAACCACCGAAGGGCCGCACCACGATCGTCGCGCCGGACAGGCCCTTGCCGACATAATCATTGGCATCGCCATCCAGCTCGATCCGCAATCCGGCGGTCGAGAAGGCACCCAGCGACTGACCGGCCGAGCCGCGCAGTTTCAAGGTCAGATAATCATCGGCCAGACCGGCACCGCCAAACACACGAATAATCTCGGACGAGGTCCGAGTGCCGACCGCGCGGTCGGTATTCTTGACGACATAGTCGAGCTGCATCTTCTCGGCGCGGGCGAAGACCGGGGCCGCATCGACAATGATCTGCTCGTCCAGGCTCGGCGCAACAGGATTGCGCTGGTCGCGGGTCGAACGGGCCGGACGTTCGGCCGCGTCGGCCCGCGCCATGATGGCGCTGAGATCGAGATCATCGAGGGCTTCGGAACCGCGCGAGACCTGGTCGAGCAGATCGGTCCGGCCGATCACGTCCTCCAGATCCTTCGCGCCCAGGCCGGCGAGGATTTCGCGTACATCCTGGGCCAGGAAGGTCATCAGATTGATGACATGATCCGGCGCGCCGCCGAAGCGAAGGCGCAGATCATCATCCTGGGTACAGATGCCGACCGGGCAGGTATTGGAGTGGCATTGCCGCACCATCAGACAGCCCAGCGCCAGAAGCGAGGCTGTGCCGATACCGAATTCCTCGGCCCCGAGCATGGCCGCGATAACAATATCGCGCCCGGTCCGCATGCCGCCATCAGCGCGCAGGGTGATGCGTTCGCGCAAACCATTGAGCGACAACATCTGATGCGCTTCGGCGAGACCGAGCTCCAGCGGACCGCCAGCGAACTTGATCGAGCTCAGCGAGGCGGCACCGGTGCCGCCAACACTGCCGGAGATATTGATGATATCGGCATTGGCTTTGGCGACGCCCGCCGCGACCGCGCCGACACCCGCAGACGCGACCAGCTTGACGCCGACGCGGGCACGCGGATTGATCTGCTTGAGGTCATAGATCAGCTGCGCCAGATCCTCGATCGAATAGATATCATGGTGCGGCGGCGGCGAGATCAGCGATACGCCCGGCGTCGCCAGCCGCATTTTGGCGATGAAATCAGTGACCTTGAAGCCGGGCAATTGCCCGCCCTCGCCCGGCTTGGCACCCTGGGCAACCTTGATTTCGATCTCGCGGCATTGATTGAGATATTCCGCCGTAACGCCGAACCGACCGGAAGCGATCTGCTTGACGGCGGAGTTCATGTTGTCGCCATTGGGCAAGGGCTTGTAGCGGCGCGGATCCTCGCCGCCCTCGCCGGAGACCGATTTGGCGCCGATCCGGTTCATGGCGACGTTCAACGCGCCATGCGCTTCCGGCGACAGGGCACCGAGCGACATGCCCGGCGTCACGAAACGGCGGCGGATGCCATTGATCGACTCGACGCTGTCGACCGTCACCTTCGGCCCGAGTGGTCGCATATCGAGCAGATCACGCAACTGGATCGCGCCCTGGCCAGCCAGGGCTTCGCGATAGCGCTTCCAGGCCGCCGGATCATTGTGTTTGACGGCATATTGCAGCTCGGTGATCGACGTGGCCGTCACGGCATGGCGGTCGCCGCTGGAACGCTGGCGGTAGAAGCCCCCGACCGGCAGGCGCGCATCGCCGCGCCAGGCGGAACGGTGCAGATCGACCGTGCGCGCTTCCAGACCCGGCAGGCCAAGGCCGGAAATCCGGCTCACCACGCCAGGCAGATAGGCTTCGATCAGAGCGCGCGACAGGCCAAGCACTTCGAAATTGCAGCCGCCGCGATAGGAGGAAATGATCGATATCCCCATTTTGGAGATGATCTTCAGCAGGCCGCCATCGAGCGCCAGTTTGAGATGTTTGGCACGGCTGCGCGCCGCGCGGTCCTCACCGGGTTTGTCGCGATTGGCAGTCACGGTTTCGAAGGCGAGATAGGGATTGACCGTCGTTGCGCCGAGACCGATCAGCACCGCGGCATAGTGCGGATCAAAGCATTCCGCCGAACGCACATTGATCGAACAGGCATTGCGCAAGCCGTGACGGGTCAGGCGCGAATGGACGGCGCCGGCGACGAGGATCATCGGCAGGGCGCAATGGTTTTCATCCGACTGGTGGTCGGTGAGCACGAGATGGGCCGCCCCGTCACGCACGGCATAGACGGCCGCATCGATCACACGGTCGATCGCCGCACCGAGGGCATGACCATCGCCGGTCGCCTCGCCAACGGGCAGAAGGCAATCGATTTCCTTGACCGCCCCGCCCATCATCTCGCGCCAGCGCATATAGGCGCCATTGGTCAGGATCGGGCTTTCGAGCACCAGGACATTGGCACGGGTTTCGCCCTTGGCCAGGATATTTCCAAGATTGCGGAAACGCGTCTTCAGCCCCATCACGCGGCCTTCGCGCAGCGGGTCGATCGGCGGATTGGTCACCTGGGCAAAAGTCTGCCGGAAGAAATGCGACAGGGGCCGGTAGGTTTCCGACAGCACGGCGAGCGGGGTGTCATCGCCCATCGATCCGACGGCTTCCTTGCCGTCATCGGCCATGGCGGCGAGGACGAGCTCTATGGCTTCAAAACTGAAACCGGCGGCGGCCTGGCGGCGCAGACGTTCATCATCGGAGAATTCGATCGGCTCCGGTCCCAGCCCGATGGAGGGTTCGATATCCTCGACCTCGCCGAGCCAGCGCTGATAGGGATGGGTCTCGCTGAGCGTGTCGAGAATCTCGTGCTCGCGATAGAAACGGCCTTCCTCGAGATCGAGCGCGATCAAGCGGCCCGGCGTGATGCCGCCGCGCTCGATGACGCGTTCCGGTGCGATCGGTGCCATGCCGGTTTCCGAACCGGCGACCAGCAGGCCGTCATCGGTGATCGCATAGCGCATCGGGCGCAGGCCATTACGGTCGAGCCCGGCAATCGCCCAGCGGCCGTCGAAAGCCGCGATCGCGGCCGGCCCGTCCCAAGGCTCCATCACCGAGTTGAAATACTCATACATCGCGCTCCAGCCATCGGGCATGACATCGGCGCGCTTTGACCAGGCTTCCGGGATCAGAAGCGTCTTGGTCATCGGCGCATTACGGCCGGCCCGGACCAGGATTTCGAACACCTGGTCGAGCGCCGCCGAATCCGAGGAGCCAGGCTGGATGACAGGCTTCACATCCTGCTGGGCGTCCTCGAACGCGGTTTCAGCGATGTGGATTTCGTGGCTTTTCATCCAGTTGGTATTGCCGCGAATGGTATTGATCTCACCATTATGCGCCAGCATGCGGAAGGGCTGGGCCAGACGCCATTCCGGGAATGTATTGGTGGAATAGCGCTGGTGGAAAATCGCAAAGGGCGAGATGAAACGCTCATCCTTCAGATCGAGATAGAAGGCGTCGATATCCTCGGCACGGAACAGGCCCTTATAGATGATGTCGTGGGGCGAGAGCGAGCAGATATAGAGCTCGCGCAGGTTTTCCTCGCGCGCTCGGCGCTCGATCCGGCGGCGGATGATGTAGAGCGTATGGGCAACGGTCGCCGCATCGCGGCCCCTGGGATCGCGGAACAGGACTTGTTCGATCTCCGGCAGGGTGGAGCGGGCCTTGGTCCCGAGCACGGAAATATTGGTCGGCACCTGGCGCCAGCCGTAAAAGCTGAACCCCTGGCCAAGAATCTCGGCCTCGATAATGGCGCGAGCCCGTTCGCGGGCGGCAAAATCCGTGCGCGGCAGGAAGACCATGCCGACAATGACATCGCCGCGTTGAGGCTCATGGCCGGTGCGCGCAACAGCCGCCTTGAAGAAGTCCTGCGGCACGCCGACGCGCAGGCCGGCGCCATCGCCGGTGCGGCCATCGGCATCGACGGCACCGCGGTGCCAGACCGATTTGAGCGCATGGATTGCCAGCTCGACGATCTCGCGCCGAGCCTGGCCCTTCATGTCGGCGATCAGGCCGACGCCGCACGCATCGCGCTCGTCCTGCGGATGGTAGAGGCCCGAGGCCTCGAGCAGCTCCAGCCCCTTGCGGTGCCGGGCTTCAGACCAGTTGGATTGTGTCATTCAGCGGCTCCGAGCACGGCAACGCGATTGTCGAGATAGTTTTCAATCGAGCGGGCTGCGTCGAGCCCGTCCTTGATTGCCCAGACCACCAGGGAGGCGCCGCGCTGGATATCACCGGCCACAAACACACCATTCAGGCTGGTCATGCTGGAATCGGGGTCGGATTCGACCGTGCCCCAATCGGTGAGATTCAGGTCCGGGGCATCGAAGCTCTGCCGCAGGTTTTCAGGCTGAAAACCGAGCGCGGAGATAATCATGTTGGCCGGCAGATCGACCGTCTTGCCTGGATCCGCCTCGGGCATGCGGCGTCCCGACGGGTCCGGGGCGCCCAAGCGCATGCGCTGCACGCGCACACCGGTGACATCATTGCCCTGGGTCAGCACGGCGAGCGGCGCTGAGAGCCATTCGAACACCACGCCCTCTTCCTCGGCATGACGCACTTCGCGGGCCGAGCCGGGCATGTTCTGGCGATCACGCCGATAGAGACAGGTCACCGAGCGCGCACCCTGGCGGATCGCGGTGCGGACACAGTCCATCGCCGTATCGCCGCCACCGATCACGACCACATCCTTGCCCTCGGCCGTCAGCCGCTCATTGGCCGCCTGCGGATCGCCCAGCCCGTCGCGATTGGAGCGGATCAGATAGTCGAGCGCCTGCACGACATCCTCGCCGGCACCGGGACAGACCAGCTTGCGCGCCGCATAAACACCGGTGGCGATCAGCACGGCATCATGCTGGGAGCGCAAGACATCCAGCGAGGCGTCGCGGCCGATTTCAAAATTCAGCTTGAACTGGACCCCGCCCTTGGCCAGGCGATCGAGCCGGCGCTGAACGACATGCTTGTCGAGCTTGAAGCCGGGAATGCCATACATCAGCAAGCCGCCGGCACGATCGGCGCGCTCATAGACGGTGACCTCGCAGCCCGCTTCGCGCAGACGCTCTGCCGCCGCCAGCCCGGCCGGGCCGGAGCCGATCACGCCGACGCTCTGGCCGCGCGGTGCGCCGGGCTCAATCGGCGTTACCCAGCCCTCATCCCAGGCCGTGTCGGTGATAAATTGCTCGACGCTTCCAATGGTCACGGCGCCATGACCGGATTTCTCGACGACGCAGCTGCCTTCGCACAGGCGGTCCTGGGGGCAGATCCGGCCGCAGATTTCCGGCATGGTCGATGTCGCGGCAGAGGACTCATAGGCCTCGCGCATACGCCCGGTTCCGGCCAGCATCAGCCAGTCGGGGATATTGTTCTGCAAAGGGCAACCGGTCTGGCAAAACGGCACGCCGCACTGCGAGCAGCGCGAAGCCTGCGCCGCGACCTTCGAAATCTCAACAGGCTGATAGAT